>NZ_JAZQNX010000021.1:0-75098 GCF_045627565.1 Lelliottia sp.
GCAGATGATTTTTGTTGAACGGTTATCAGACGAACGCCCACGCCCACGCCCACGCCCACGCCCACGCCCACGCCCACGCCCACGCCCACGCCCACGCCCACGCCCACGCCCACGCCCACGCCCACGCCCACGCCCACGCCCACGCAGAAGGCTGTTCCGGTTTATTCTTCTCTGCCAGCACTTTTTTGCCCTGCGTATCCGGCTCCTTCTTCAGGGGCGGACGGGGGAAGCGCCGCAGGCGCTTTCTCTGTCGCCCGTCAGCCTGCAGGGATGACAGGGTTTTAGCGCGCGATCAGGCGGCACCGTAGCACCGCCCTGACCTGTTATGGCTGGTCGCCCTCGCCGCCCTGAAGAATGAAGTGCCCGCACAAATACACGGCACACTGTCGGGTGGCGGATTCACAGATTTCATCCATCACTTTAGCCGTGGTGACGGGACTGAGGCCGAGTTCCTGTCGTCTCTCATTTATCAGTCTTTTGTACTGGCGCAGAATGTTTCGGGTGTCGGCTGACAGTTGCATGATGAATCTCCTGTTATTGATAACCGGAGGCAGTCCCTCCGGTACAGGTTTACGCATCCAGCGCCGCGCGCAGGCTGAGCATAACGTTGTTTTCTTCTTTCAGGGTGTCGTCGGCATCCCCCCCGCCGTCCTCTGCGCAGACGGCGATGCGCTGCATTTCCCTGCCTGCCAGTTGCATTACCACTTCCAGTGACGTGGCGGGGATCGTCACGGTGCGCAGCGCACGCTTATCATCGAGAAGGTCGTCCACGATGCCGCGTATCGGCCCGACATCACCGCCACATTCAAAATGTGCATGCAGTCTTTCCAGTACCAGTCCCACGTCTTCGTCGCTGAGATCCGCGTCAAAACAGATGCTGCGGATATCTGCCCCAGACCAGCACGCAAACACGCATTTCTCGCCGTCAAGGTCGGAACATTTGAACATTTCAAGGGCGATCTCTCGTGGTGTACCAATCATTTTTTTCTCCTTTTGTCGGGCGGCATCGCCGCCCGTGGCCAGTCAGTCAAGGGCACGCCAGATGGCGGCGCTGTCAGGGTGAGAGTCGATAAAATCCATCAGTTGCTCATGACGGCGGCAAAAGTGACGGCACAGTTCCTCCTGATCATGATTGCTGTGAAACCAGCTCCGGTGATTCAGTATCAGCGCGGTGAGGATGATCCCTGCCACTTCACCGCTGACCGTCTGCTCAAACCCGTTTGCGGTGTTACACAACAGGAGTTCCGGCGTTTCCGGTGCCATAAACCCGCCGCCGTCAGGCAGGCGGTAAAAGTGCCAGAATCCGCCCTGATATTCGGGGCAATAACGGTGCGCATAGGCATACACGGAGGCTTCGGACGTCATAAAATCGCCGCCAAAGAGATCGGGTAAAAAGGTCAGTCGCTGCGCGCCCTCAAGACGAACGGCATCACAACAGGTCAGGGTCTGGTTCATACATCCTCCACGGTTAACATATTCTCGGGTCCGGCATCGCCGTGACGACACGACAGACCGGCGAAAAGCGGAGGACGCAGGGGCGACACCGGAAGCCGCAGCGCAGACATAAACGGGCTGAATGCACCGTTTATGGCGAGAACGGGTGAGGATGGCGGCGACAGCGAACCCTTGTGGCCGCAGCGGCCGGGCTACAGTGAAGTCACGGCGCATGCCGTCACCGCACCCTGCCGCCCGGGAGGTTCCCCCGTCCCGACGTTGCCCGCAGGGTGGCGGCGGATAAAGGCGGAAGGAACTGACTTCCTTTTTTGCATTGTCTGGCCCCGGTCCGGATACGGGGGCCAGGCCCCCGGAATGCTTTACGCGGCCAGTTGCGCCTGGAGGGAATGAACATCACTGAGCGCCTCACGCAGACTTTCTGGCTCCTGCCGTCCGGCCTCCCACGCATGGCCGACACGGTTTTCCAGGTCACTTGCGTAGCGTTTCAGCACCCTGGACAGGAGTGTTGCCGTGACGCTGACCTGCCGGTTTTCTTCTTCACGCTGTTGCATCAGCAGCTCAAAAACCCGGGCATTCGTTACCCCTTCACGGCGATATTCCGCCATCGGCATGTCACCGATCCTTTTCATCAGGGACCAGACTTCTTTTTCGGCGGGATGCTGACCGCACTCCCGGCACGCCACCGCTACGCCCTCTTCCGTCCAGACCAGCAGGATCAGGGGTTCATCAAAAGTGAACATATTTTCAAGCTGCACACACAATTCTTCACGGGTTCCAAACATCAGTTTTCTCTCTTGTCAGGTCACAGGCCGGGCTGTCGCCCGGCAGGGTCAGTCAGTTCTGAAAGGTTTCATCCAGTACGAGGGCTTCCCGGTACGCTTCCAGTAACAGGGTGTTGATGCGCCGCAGGGTCTGGGCGGCCATGCGTTCGGCCAGCGTCGCCGCATCATGGCGGTGCTGAGATTCCAGACGGTTAAGCAGCATCCTTACATCGCACATGGCATTACTGAGCGCGGCAACGTCCGCGCGCAGTGCTTCAAGTCCCGGATAATTCATGCCGCCTCCGGATAATCGGGATAAAACATGCCGTCATTGGCCGCCGGCATCCGTCTCGCCCGTTCAACCTGTGCCAGACGACGCACGCCGGCAGCGTGATACTGCTCCAGCATCTCAATCCCGATATACCGGCGACTGGCTTCGGCAGCCGCCACACAGGTGGAGCCGGAGCCGGCAAACGGGTCGAGAACAATCGCCCCCGGACGGGTCAGGGATTCAATCAGCGGGCGCAGACTCTGCACCGGCTTTTCGGTCGGGTGGTGATGATTGCCCGTGTATTTCCAGGGGATCACGTCAGGGATGGGGCGGTCCGGCGTCTGCGGACGGCCTTTGGCCAGCAGATAGGCATTTTCATGCGTGTAGCCCACAAAGGTGGATTTGGAGGCGTAGGTTTTTGCAAACACGACATGCCCGACAATCCGGAAGCCCGCCGCTTTCCATGCGCTGATAAACAGATCCGCGCGATTCCAGGCGTAGAAACTCACCATCAGACTGTCATTTTTCAGCACGCGGTACATTTCGTGGCAGGCAGGCTGGAGCCATTCCGCCGAGTTATCGCCGGCCAGCGTCCGGCCGGAACGGTCCTTATAGCCAACCAGATACGGGGGATCGGTGAGAATAAAATCGACGGCACGCGCCGGAAAACGGGACATCACCTGCACGCAGTCACCCAGGATAAAACGGGACATAGACACACTCCTCTCTGATATGCGGCACCCTGTTGCGCCGTGCCGCCACAAAAACCCGGCGAAAAGTGGAGGACGCAGGGGCGACACCGCAAGCCGCAGCGCAAGCCCTTTACGGGCTGAATGCACCGTGAAGGGTGCGAACGGGTGAGGATGGAGACGGAGTGAACCCTTGTGGCCGGAGCGGCCGGGTTAGCGTGAAGGCACGGCGCTGAAGCCCGCCGCCGGCTGGCGGCAGGAAGACGGAGGGAACCGACATCCTTTGTTCCTCGCACGGTCACTGAGGAGCTTACCCGTGCGTGAAGGTACGACGGGTTTCAGAAGGGAAAGCAAACTTGAAAGGAGAATTTCACATAAAGACAATATGTGATTTACATCACACAAAAACACTCTATAATCGCCGAAAAATGAAGCAGTTAGATTTGTCGGCAGGGATGAGATGTCACCCTGCCGTTTTTTTGCGCCGTCAGCGGCCCGAATGTTCGGGTTTTTGTTTGCTGTCAAACGCCAGGATAACCCCGAGGCAGAGCAGCACGGCATAACACAGCTGCAGCGCGATCGTCCCCGGCAGAGGGATGTCATCAATCAGAAGCAGAGGTACGACGGTGGCGACGCCAGCCAGTATCATCCCTCTGCCGGTCTTTTTCACCCGCTCCGGCCACTGAGTTTCCGGAACGTTCCGGAGGCGCAGGATACGGTGAATGCCTTGTTCTGCCGTTCGCTTAATCACTGACATGTTTTACTCTCCGAATGCGCGCCGCATATTTTTCTTTATTCCGGCGGTTTGCGCACCGGATGAGGGGATGACTGACGAGACCTGTTGCTCCGGTACCATGACCGCAGTCGTGCCGGCTCCAGCTCCCGTTATTCCGGCGCCCGCCATCTGCAGGATCAGAGCCTGCAGCTCACTGACCGAGGCCGGCGGAACCGGCATGCTGGCCAGCAGACGCGGGAGTTCAGGTGCCATCGTATGCAGGGCCAGACCGGTGATAATCATGTTTCTCAGTAATTCACCGCGCTGGCGTGAAGACACGCCCGACAGCAGGCTTTCAACCCGTTCACTGCTCCGGTCATCCTGAAGCGCCAGGGTGTAACGCCGTCGCCGGGATTCAGCCTCCGGCGAGACTGCCAGTGCCGTCATGCCGGCGTCCGGCTCATCCGGTAACCCGGACAAGGACGACCATCTTCCGGATACCAGCGCCATCAGGGCGTAAAGCCTGCCGGCGCTCAGCTGACCGTCAAAGAATACCGGGATCAGCGCCGGTAAACGGGTGTCGGTCTGGTACACCACCGCGCCGGCGGTGGTGACGGTACGGATAAAGTCACCACGCAGGGGCTGCGAGATGGTGCTGATGGTCGCCATCGCCGCGATATCGGTGCGATCATCGCTGTGCAGATAGAAAGAATACTGGCCGTCCGGCACGTTTAATCCTCTTTATTGTATAGGGCAATCTCTCTGGCCAGTGCCAGTTGTGGATCGCCGATGACCTCAATACGGTCAGGAGCCAGAGGCCACGCCTGACGGATAGCCTCTTCAATGAGGGATGCCCCTCCCCCGACCAGGAATACCCGGTTAACGTTCCTGAAGGCCGTCAGCTCACTGGTGACACGTGCCCCCAGGGAAGTAATCGCCTCTGAAATCTTATTCCGGACATCATCAATTTTACCGGCATCGTTGATCACCCGCTGCAGATACTCGCGGTCATTCCGGTTACGGATGACCGTGTCAGCAATCATCGCACTGGTTTCACTGTCTGCAGCCCGCAGAGCGCCTGCAGCTGCGCGTGTCACCTGTGACACGCCGACTGACGGATTGCCGTGTACGGCACTGATATCCTCGAACTGGCCAACAATCACACCCGCATCGAGCGTGGTTCCGCCGAGATCGATAATCAGGGTGGTTTCACCAGGTCCGGGCTGGAGCTCAGCAAGCCGCGTGAACGCCGCCGGCAGTGATTCCGGCATGACCTTCACGTCCTTCACGGTAAATGCCGTACCCTTATTGACGGTCAGCTCCCGCATGAGGTTTTCCCGTTTGCGGCGGATGTTCTCCTCATTACGCTGACAGTCCCCGTCGTAATACTCACTCAGGGGCAGCGTGACCGTCAGGCTTACCGGCTGTGGCTCAAGTCCGCTGTTCAGCAGGGCATGATGCACGGCCAGCAGGTTGAGGTCGCCGTACTGATAATCCACGTTTGTGGTCGGGATGGCATCACGGCTGACACTGTCCCAGGTATATTTCAGCGTCCCGACCTGATAGTTGAACGTCGCCGCACTGAATTCCGCCACCTTCCAGCCATGCCGGAAAGAGTTTGCCGAGACCCGGGTCCGCAGCGCGTTACCCTCAAACCACGCCAGCTTAACATTAGTCGAACCATCATCGCAGTAAATATTCATCATTATGCTCCATCAATTAAACTCAATTTGATACTTATTATAAGATCAAAATGGGAATATAAAAGTTTTATTTCTCATTATGAGCAACTAAAAAGAATCACAATGATATTTTCTTTCCTATTGAGCCACTTACAAAGCGCATTACGTGCATATTCCTGGCGCGCTGGCTTATCATCAATGTGTCAAATATACTGTGTTTATAAACAGTATATTTAGCATCAGGAGGAAACATGAAACTGCAGCTTTTCAGTCCAGGGAAAGATATTCCGCCACAGACCCATCCGTTGTTTTCAGACCTGGCCAGCTGTGGTTTCCCCAGCCCGGCCCAGGATTACATCACCGCTGATCTGGATTTGCATGAGTACTGCATCCGCCATCCGAGCGCCACATACTATCTGCGCGCCAGCGGAGACAGCATGTCAGACGGCAGCCTGTACAACGGAGACCTGCTGGTCGTGGACAGCGCTGAGAAGCCGCAGCATGGCGATATCGTGGTGGCCAGTCTGCAGGGTGAATTTACCGTCAAACGTCTGTTGCTGAGGCCTGAGCTGGTCCTGCAGCCCATGAACCCCGCCTGGTCTCCGATTTACCCCGACCCTGACGAACTGGATATCTTCGGCGTCGTGACCCACATCATTCACCGTCCCCGGGAGATGTACTGATGTTCGCCCTGGCCGATGTGAACAGCTTTTACGCCAGTTGCGAACGTGTTTTCCGGCCGGATTTGAAAGGTAAGCCGATAGTCGTCCTGAGCAACAACGACGGAAACGTGATCGCACGCAGCGCCGAGGCGAAGCCTTGGATAAAAATGGGCACACCGTGGTTCCAGATGAAGAACAACGCTTACCCGGAAAAAATACACGTTTTTTCAAGTAACTATGAGCTGTATGCCTCAATGTCAGCACGGGTGATGAGTTGTCTGGAAGAGCTGGCGCCGAGAGTAGAGCAGTACAGTATTGACGAGATGTTTCTCGACCTGACTGGTGTGGAACACTGCATGGATCTGGAAGATTTCGGCCGGCAGCTGCGCCAGCACGTCTATGACTGCACACGCCTGACCATTGGCGTGGGATCTGCGACTACAAAAACTTTAGCAAAATCAGCACAATGGGCCTCCAAGGAATGGAAACAGTTCCGTGGGGTTCTCGCCCTGACACCTGGAAACCCTGGCCGCACACGAAAACTACTCTCGCTGCAACCGGTGGAGGAAATTTGGGGGGTGGGAAACCGTATTGCGAAAAAACTGCATGTCCTGGGGATCAAAACGGCGCTTGATCTGGCCCTGACAAACCCGACGTTTGTGCGAAAAAACTTTTCTGTTGTTCTGGAACGTACCGTTCGTGAACTGAATGGAGAAAGCTGTATTGCGCTTGAGGAAGCACCTCCCACCAAACAGCAGATCGTCTGCAGCAGAAGTTTTGGCGAAAAAATTACAGAGTATGAATATCTTCGTCAGGCTGTCTGCCTGTACGCAGAAAGGGCCGCAGAGAAGCTGCGGGGAGAACGACAATATTGCCGGCATATCTCTGTCTTCGTGAAAACCTCTCCTTTCGCCGTCAGGGAGCCCTACTACGGCAACGTGGCCACCGAGAAATTGCTCACGCCCACCCAGGATACCCGTGACATTGTTGCGGCCGCAACCACAGCACTGGAGCGTATCTGGAAAGACGGGCACCGGTATGCGAAAGCGGGTGTCATGCTGAATGACTTCACTGGTTCCGGTGTCTCTCAGCTGCAGCTGTTCGACGAACGTCCCCCCCGCCCCCACAGTGCGGAGCTGATGAAGGTTCTTGATGGCATAAATCAGTCAGCTCTGGGACACGTCTGGTTCGCCGGGCGAGGCATTGCACCATCGTGGCAGATGAAAAGGGACATGCTGTCTCCTGCTTACACGACGCGCTGGAAAGATATTCCGACAGCAAGGATCAGTTAAGCTTCGTTTTTGAAAGAGCTGACAGTGCTCGCCGCAGCCGAACGACCGGGCAAAGCCCGCGAGTGAGCGAGGAAGCACCAGGGGACTGAATGAACATATTCTGCTTACGCTCTGGATTATGTATGTCATGTTCCCTCGAGTTATCCACTTATCCACGGCATTGTTTTTATAAGATCTTTTTTAATAGTTTTAGGTTTACCTTTTTAGGGAGGTCTTCAGGCCAGTAACAACGGGGGTTGTGGAAGGATTAGTGTGACAAAATGCCCTCTGTGTGTGACAAGTCACCCTCAGCACCACGCTTTTACGTGACAAAATGCCCTCAAATCTGTGACAAATTGCCCTTAGAGATAGATGGATTGCACAAAGTTATCCCCCGGAGTTGACTCTTTTCTGAAAGGTGTGACAATCTAAAAACCTGTCACACTTAACACGGACCTGTCATGACGGAAGTTGCGGTTATTAACCATAAAAAACGTAGAAATAGTCCGCGAATTGTCCAGTCAAATGAACTGACTGAGGCTGCATACAGCCTTTCCCGCGACCAGAAACGTATGCTGTATTTGTTTGTGGATCAGATCCGTAAGTCTGATGGCACGCTACAGGAACATGATGGTATATGTGAAATCCAGGTGGCACAGTATGCCTCAACCTTTGGTCTGACATCCGCTGAGGCCAGTAAGGATATTCGTCAGGCTCTTAAGGGCTTTGCTGGTAAAGAAGTGGTGTTTTATCGCCCTGAAGAGGACGCTGGAGATGAAAAAGGATATGAATCATTTCCGTGGTTCATCAAGCGCGCGCACAGCCCTTCAAGAGGTCTTTATAGCGTCCATATCAATCCCTATCTGATCCCTTTCTTCATTGGCCTTCAGAACCGCTTCACGCAATTTAGGCTGAGTGAGACAAAAGAGATCACCAATCCTTACGCAATGCGACTGTATGAATCCTTGTGTCAGTACAGAAAGGCCGATGGCTCCGGTGTAGTCTCTCTTAAAATCGACTGGATAATGGAACGCTACCAGCTCCCGCAGAGCTATCAGCGTATGCCTGACTTCCGTCGTCGCTTCCTGCAGGCGAGTGTCGATGAGATAAACAGCAGAACGCCAATGCGGTTGTCTTATATCGAGAAGAAAAAAGGAAGAGTGACGACACATATAGTCTTTTCTTTCAGTGATATAACAGCTTTGTCGCCAAATTGATTTGAGGGTGATATGTCACATATCATGAGGGCGGTTCGTCACACTTGGTTTAAAGGATTAAGGGTGATTTGTCACATAACATAATCTGCTCCCTTGTTGCGCGCCGGTTTCATAGCCAAATGTGCCTCTCATCTCTGGATATAAACTCTGAATTAAGGGCAATTAGTCACAGTTTTCTGAGTGTGATTTGTCACATTTTCCTGTGTGCTGTTAGTCTCATTTGTCACATGAACGAGCAAATATCCGCTTCAATATCGCAGTCCTTTGCGAGTGCAAATTGTCACAGTTTAGCTTCAAAGTAAGGTAGGTCTGTCCTATCTGTTCATTTTCCCTGCGTTAAAAATATGTTTGAGCAAGTAGCTGTTAAATGTTTTATCAGAAGCTTCTGGCCAGAACGGGGGATCAGTTAAAAGAATGCCCTCTTGCTCCATCCAACTGTGAGTGTGCCGTTTACGCTCAATGTACTCCTCTGATTCATACCCCATAGTTTCAATGATTAACGTAGTAACTGTGTTTTCTCCGGCCGGTACCACATTCAGTATGAAATCAGGATGAATAACCTCCTCTTCTCCATCCTTCACTATTTTCGAAGTGAACAATGGTTTACTGAGACTAATTGCATCAGGGTGATTGGTTTGACGGCCGGCGTAGCTACAGGCGTTAATTATCACTTTAAGAGTGTCACGTTCCTTGTTGCTATCCACTGGTACCGGGTTATCAGGGGTATATGCAGCGTGTGCGTAACCTTCGTGGCAGTAAACACTGCCATCTCTCCCTCGCCTGTACTCCAGTATTGCCCAATAGGGAGCCCGACTGCCGACGTTGTAGGAGTTCTCTCCATTGATACTAACTCTGGCTTCAGGCCGATGGTTATATACATTGCCCTTGATCGAAAAACTTACCTCTTCCCGGCAAGCTTTTTTTGCTATTCCTACGATGTAGATACAGGGTTCTTTATCCTTTTCCTGCCCAGCTTCAACGTGAGTGAGCATTTCACTAATCTGATCGCGTGTCAGCCATGGGGCACAGTAGCAAAGCTTACTGAGAGGAGTTCCGTTACCCGTAGCATGGTCCTCCAGAACAGTTCTTATCCTGCTAATTGCTCCGGTAACTCCCGGACTCTGATATTCAGGCACCAGTTCGAGCTGGTTCAGTCCTGCGGCCTGGATGAGCGTTAGCAATTTACGCCCCAGGGCTGGAACTGGTTTTAGAGTTTTGCGGCGGCGTTTACGAGGCACCACTGGGCCTTCCACGACGGTGATCCCGGCTTCTTTCTTTTTGTCCGGTAACCAGTCATCTCCTCCTACTGGATTCAATGGGCTGGTTTTACCTTCAGAAAGAGTATTGTCTGCGTCTCTCTCCTTCTTCAACCTATACAAGGGACATTGTTCATCATGTGGTCTTGTTGATTTAACGTGCCTTAGTTTGGCTCCATTAACCTCACAGCTAAAGGGATCTTCAGCACCCGGGTCTGGGTCAACGCAATCGCATTTGAGCCATAATTCTTTCTTGTCCATTTCTTCAAGAATTCTATTAGCAATACGCAAATCAGCCTGTGCCGGTTTACGACCATTACTGAAGACATGAAGCAGCGCTTCCTTCTCAGCCAGTAACAGTTTCCGCTCAAAATAGCCTCTAGGATTTTTCTTCCATACAAGTTCCATTTATAGAACTCCTTCGCGTCAGTTACCTGATAGCAAGATAACATCATGTTAAGATACCATCTAATTAAGATATAAGATTTGATGTTATTGCATTGTTTTATATGCATAAATTATCTTACTAAGATATTAACTTAATAAGATAACATCTTATTGTTATCTTATCTTTGATATCGTATTATCTTACTAACTTAACAATATGAGCGGTGGCATGATGATCATAGTTCTTGGCAGTCAAAAGGGTGGTGTTGGTAAAAGTACGCTCGCTGTTTCGCTCGCTGCGTACCTCATTACACTGGGAAAACGTGTACTAATTGTTGATGCTGATGACCAAAAATCAGTTTTAACCTGGTATAACAACAGGCCAGAAAACTTACCCCATATGCCGGTCACTGGTGCGACTGGCAACATTAAAGCAATGCTTAAAGAGCATGAAAAATCCTATGACTTCGTTATCGCTGATTGCGCAGGCCGCGACAGCGCAGAAATGCGAAGTGGTTTGATGGCAGCAGATGTATTCATTTCTCCTTTACGCCCCTCACAGATGGATTTAGACGTTGTCCCTCATACATGTTCTGTTTTCACAGCTGCTAAAGACTTCAATGAAGCTGTTCGAGGCTACTTAGTTCTGAACATGACACCAACAAACATGTTTGTTAATGAAGCAAATCAGGCCGCAGAAGTTCTTAAAGACTTCCCGGAAATGAGGCTTGCTGAAGCTCGTGTTTGTGATCGCAAAGCTCATAGGGATGCATGGGCTGAATCAATGACAATATTTGAGACACAGAACGTTAAAGCTCAAGAAGAAATTGAGGCGCTTGTGAAGGAGATTATTCTGTGAGGAATAGAGCAAATACACAATCGAGAGACGAGGCTTCCTTTATAAATGGCGGTACTGCAGGACTAAACAACAAAGATTTGGAAGCGCCCTCCAAAAAGGTAGCTACAAGCAAAGCTAAGCCAGTAAGCATTTCTTTGGCAGAAGAGAATTTAACTGCCATTGATAACATTATACGAGAAGAGATGTTATCTGGGAGTAGTAGGGTTAACAGATCTGATGTGGTCAGGGCAGCAGTGATGGCTTTAGAAAAACTACCTAAGAATGAAATATCTCAACTCATTGAAAAAGCGAAACTTAAGTAGATAACAAGATAACAAGATAACAAGATAACAAGATGTTATCATAATAATAAATTATCTTGTTATCTCGCAATTTCATTCACTTAGCTTTTAATATCGCAACAGCCTCAGTTTCTGACATCTGGAACTGGACACGGTGACGGGCAGCGACATCGAGCGCAAAGACCTTCGTATAGACTTCCGTGGAGCTGACCGACTTATGTCCCATCAGGCTCTGCAGCACCTTCAGCGGTATACCGTTATACAGCATGTGCATGGCATAGGAATGACGGAACGTGTGCGGGGTCACCGGCACGGAGAACGTCACCCCGTCAGAGGCAGCCGCTTCAACCGCTTCGCCCAGCCAGGTCCGCACCGTCCTGTCGGTAATTTCCCAGATGCGCGCCTTCTCAGCTCTGCCGGTTCGCTTGTTACGCCGTTCCAGCGGTATTTTCAGCGTAGCCACCATCATCTCTAGTTGGCTGACGTACTGGTGATCGGAAAGCGGAACCAGGCGATGAGTCTGACTGCCGGCTGGCGCACGACCGGCCGTTCTGATTGCTTTTTCCGTGCGTTGTTTAAGCGTGGCCAGCTGAACAAACGGGTAGGGCGGAGCCAGAGAATAATCACTCCGGGTCAGCGCCAGCGCCTCATTAATACGCGCTCCCGTATTCCAGAGTGTTGCCAGCAGCATTTTGCGATGCAGGTCGGGCACGAAGTGGAGCAGGGCGCTCACTTCCGGTGCCAGCAGGTATTTCGGCAGTTCGTCCTGAACGAGGGCCATCTGGCGCAGAGCAAGTGCGGCCGGATAGTCAATAGCCACAGGATGGGTGGCCATCGGGACTGGGGACGTAGCGTAAGGAATAAGGCCTGTCATTATCTGTGTCTCAGTAAACGGATTTCAGTACAATCAGGCGTTCATGTCAGCATGCTGGCTGGAAGCGCGATTCTGTCTGTCAGAAACTGTTCAATATTTCATTCCATTCTGCTTTACTGTCCAGCAGATACCGCAGGCCGCTATCTACTCCGTCCAGCAAATCGGATGCAGCCCCCATTTGTTCGCCGAAGCGACGGGTATTGATATAATGAATCCCCTCGAGGCTGCGGCTACCGTCATTTCTCCGGGAATAGCGGAAATCTGTAGCTCTCTCATCAGCCAGGTGAAGTTCTTTAACCACATCTTTGACGATTATAAAATCTGAGGGTCGGTAACTATCATCAACTTTCAGGATCAATTTTTGGGCCAGTGGCCATAGCGTATTGAGGTTGTGGTTATCTTTTTTGTACTGGTAATTGTCAGGATCATCTGTCAGTTGCAGCGCAAGCTCAATTATTTGCTTAATAAGAAGCTCAGTATGATGCCTGAAGAGGAACAGAACGGGATAAACCAGAAAATCCTGGTCTCTTCCTGACGAATCAATGTGACTAATCAGAATCTCAGCAGCGCGTCTGTATCCCTCTGTGTAAGTGGTGCCGTGATCAGGCATGTAATTCACACAGGCATTATTGTGCCAGTCGCTGTCACTGGCCAGTAATCCTGGAACTGGATCTTTTTTCTTTTTCATTTCAGCTCCTGATTCTTTTCATGGCAATATCAGATTCGGTAGTTTGACGATAAATCCCGTCAGCCACTGTAGCAGTCCCCAGCGTTCTCGTTTTCCGGAACAAAAATGCCCTTAGCATCAATGTAAGGCTCCACAAGCATTACCATCCAGAACCGGGCAACACGAATAAACTCCTCGGTGATAGCAGAATCCTCATCTGGCTCATCGATAATCAATCCCGTATCCGGTTTGTGAGAAAGCGGAGTAAATTCCCACTCATCAGGATGGCCAGTTTGCATCGCAAGAACTCTGCCTCCAGTTGATGAAATCTCACTGCCTCGCCACTTGTCACAATGCGTCAGATCACTAAGCTCTGCCTTTGTAGAAAACCAGAGATCTTTATGTACAATTTGCAATCCAAAAATGACTTGCTCAAAAGTGTGGCTCACCTCTTCCCCCCGAAGATTAATAGTTCCGCCCAGCAATCATTGTCACCGGTACCCAGCCCGACAGTCCCACATCGGGATTATCCCCTGCCGTCATCATTTCTTTTCTTATAATAAGCAGCCATATAGCCACTCTGTTAAATTACCGGATAACCGTTTCGTTTAGATCCGACTTTCTGGCGTATAACAACTTTCCGGAAGTGTAGCACGGTGCAGAAATAAGCAAAGCGGCAATATTTGCCCCTGCGCGCCGGGTCACGGGCCAGAGAATGAACACAATATATGGATGATAACTCGGCTGATGGAGTAGCACATCTTGTGTTTCTGCGTCGCAGTGCGCCGGAGGGGTTCGCGGAGATCCGGAACCAGGAGTTTTCGGAACTGAAAAAAAACACATGAACAAAAAGAACACAATCGCATACTTTTTGTATAAAAGTATGCTTCGCAGTATTTATCGCATCATATTTCCAGGATAGAGTGGAATCAACGAACATACACTTCAGTTCCAAAAGGTGAAGACGATGAGCGATAAAGAACGCGATGCAGGAAATGAAGGATCTGAGAGCGTAACGTACACGCTGCGAAACATTCCGGCTGAACTTGACCGGGTGATCTCCGACCTGGCGATCTCGGCCGGTAAGCCCAAAGCCACTTTTCTCCGAGAATTTCTGGAGTCCAGCTTCCACGACGTGATTGACCAGTTCTCCCTCCGCAGCCCCCTGGTGGCCACGCTCGATGACGCGCTGGCCAGTGAGCTGGGCACGAAAGTCACGGAGCAGCGATATCACAGTCATTTTGTCACCCGCTGGAACCGGGAATATCAGAATCTCCTCGGGATCGAAACAGAAGAAGAGCTGCGCCGGGTATTAATGAACAACACCCCCTACCTGCGGGTACGGGCGAACCAGGTACTCAAAGGCTGGGCTGCCATTCCCCGCGGAATTTCCCTGACCTTTACCCTGTTCGCGGAAATTGCCGGACGGGATAAGGCCACCATTGACCGGGCCTGGAACAACATTTTTTACTCACAGCTGCCCGATGCCAGGCACAAATTTTACCGGGATATTGATGTTATTCGTGCACTGAAGAAACAGCACGCCGTCTGCGGCTACAGCTGGACAAAGGATGACATCACTGTGCGCATTTATCGCCCGGATGACTACGGTCATGGTGCCTGGCGGGTACTGCTGATTCTGGACCAGAATACCATTACCCAGACGTGGAACATCCCGTTCCCCGTGCTTGACGGACGTCGCTTTACCACTGACCCGGGCTATGACGCCATGATCAACACCGCTCCCGATAGCTGGGATAAGGCCTTCCGTTTTGTGGACGGGATCTGTGAGCTACACCTTTACAGCCATGGGGTCGGGGAGGAGGAAAATCCCACTCCGCTGCCGTCAGTTGCAGAGGCGCTGATTGGCTCGGTGGTGCATGAGCTACTTTAACGGCCCCGCTACGCGGCCACAGCTGTGAGGAAGGAAGCATGACGAAAGGAAGACAAAGCCGCTATGTCACCAGCGGAGAAAGTTTTGCAGAGATTGCCCGTCTGGCCGCTGGCACGGTCGCGGTGCTCAGGCTGAATCCTGATGCCGGGGAGGCGCTGCGGGAGGTATCGAAATCCCTCAAGTCGGCCTTCAGTCGAAGTGGCCGTAAATGCCGGCTGTCTGCCGGAACGGCGGAAGGACCGTTTTCCGGCCGCAGGCAGAGTACCGCCACGCATCTGTTCGTGACGGTACTCTGAGGGGCAGGGGGCAAAAAACTGAAAAACGTATTCGCCTGGCCGCCCCGGTACGGGTGAAAATAAATATACCGAAACGGGGTGAATAGCACTTTTTGCTAAAACCTGGCCAGCGACGTTATGCTACTATGAAAAAATTGGTGATTTTACGCTTTACAAAGTGATTAATTACCGATAAGATAACCATACAGCATTACTCCGCCCTGTGCTATTCCCCCAGAAATGTAACTTTCCAGCAGGAATGACAACCCGTCATTCAGGTGTGGATTATTGCTGTCTTTTTTCAGGAGAAACGCGGGGGCGGACTTAAAATCAGTTCAGCAGGAGGTAACACATGAATACATCGTAGCAGGATCCAGGCAATACCACATTCAGTACGGTATCAGGAGCGTTCACATCACGTGAGGCGCGGGGTGCCATTTGACCAAAAATGAGGTTTACACCATGAAAAATACTAACACATCCGTGTTATCAACAATTTGCCCTTGGAGGCTCAATGAACAATATGTCCGACATCGTGGGAAAGTTCGCATTCCCATTCCAGACTGAAATCCATTTTCTTTGGACGATTTACACCACAGCTAAAAACCTTTCCATCAGTGCCAGGGGGCACATCGGACAGAAGCAATACCGGAGCGCCTGTCTCTGCGTCCTGCTTCTGCTGGCTTACGTGGGACTTGCTGCTGCGGTGGTCTGGGTTGTAGTGCCCTGGCTGAAGGCCATTTTACTGGCGAAATTTGCCCTTTCGCCATTCTGGTTCTCGCCAGTCAAGAGAGTGTTGCTCTGGGGTATCGGTAAGATGGTTGCCCCCATCTGCCGAAAACTCAGTCTGAAGAACTAAGAGCAAAACGCTATCTGAAAGAAGGGTGAATGTCAACAGATATTCACCCTTACCTTCTGGCGGTGGTCCCTGTGGCCACTGCCGCTTTCACGTGGGTGCATCCCGGAAAAATGCATCTTTGCCGGGATGCACCGCAGGATCTATCATAGCCCTTTTCCGGCACCGCGCAGGCCAAAATGCCGCTAAAAGGTAAACCGAGGGCCTGTCCGGAAACGTTCATCATCGCCCAGCATTTTCTCCACCAGTGAAAACTCGTTTTCTCTGGAGAACACGTACTGCTCTGCATACTCCACCTGCAGGGAGTTGTAATACATCACATTTTCCGCTGAAAGCGGAATAAGAAGATAGTCAATATGCCTGTTGACATGCTCGAGCATATCAAACGGTCGCATGTGACGCGGTATCAGGTGAGGGGATCTGGCAAGGAGTTGCTGAAGATTCTGCTTATCTCGAACCATTTTTCCCCGGATAGAAGGGCAGTACATGGCCAGCATCAGCGTCGATGACAGGGGCAGATAGATTTGTATGCCGGGTACGGCCAGCCCAATATTGCCGTACGGACCGAAGTCATTACGGTTCTCCAGTACCACCGGATTGTCTGACACGTAGAACGGATGTTCTGGTTTCGTTTCTATCAGATACCAGTCCTTATTCAGCAGGTGATCAATATGTGATACCTGATGGACAAGCTGCCGCAGAAAAACGTCCTTGGTATCGCCCCCGGCCGACAGGCCCAGAGTTTCTCCTGCCTGCTCCTCAGTCGCGCCAATTGCCGCCATCTTATTAACGAGCACTGACATTATGCCTGAAATACGCTCCAGCTCACCGAAGGTCCGCGCGCGTTGCACGGCAACAAACACGGCAAGCTTGTAGCGATCGTCTGCAGTCAGCTGGCGAATGTCCTTATGCCTGAGGAGGCCGGCAATAACCGGCGCCGCTTCATGCTCGTAAATCCCCAGCAGCGGTTCAAGACTGGGTCGTTCCGGGTGATTATCAAGATTGTAAAACGTGTTACGTACGGTCGCATCGTCGGGCGTGGTGGCATAGGTACGTCCGGTGGCCTTATCAAAGGCGTATAAACGCAGGCGCTTACCCTTTCCTGGCGTACTGAAGTGCTTCAGCAAAAAACGGGGAACCGTGTGCTGCCTGACCACATCAGTCTGCAGATTTAGTCGAACAGCCATGAAAATATGCCCTTAATCAGAAAAAAAAACCGCAAAGGCGGCTTTTTCTTTTCAACTTATTACCCAGCGCCATCAGGAAAGGTTGATGGACGCTTTCAAAAAAAGCAACTGACCTGCTCGTCAATAATCAGGAGCCAAACTTCTGCTCATGCATATCGCAATACTTTCCCGGGAACGCAGGTCTTTCACAAGTGCCATTAAAATCACACCTATCAACACTCATGGGCTTCAACTCATTCTCATAGATCCAACGCTGATTAGCTGTGAGGCTTTCCAGTCCCTGAGCCTTAATCTGGCGATAAACCCCTGCATAAGATGCATTTCTGTCCCAATTTTCTTCGCACTCACTAAGCCTGAACATGATTTCTGCAAAGGACAGTTTGGCCGACTCACGCATGAAAAAATCATCTGTCATCATATCTTCTCTTTTTAGTTAGTCAGAAGGCTCATTTTAGGATAACGGAAGGTCATTATCTGTATCACAGCGCAACTTAGATAATTTCCACTTCTAACTTTTTTCGAATCTGAGCGAAAGAAACAGAGAAAAGCACGGCTGCCTGAACATCTGCCGGCGAATAATGTTCATCACAGTCTGGTAGTGAACGAAGGGGACAGATGACAAGAAAATCACGGGCAACAACCATCAAGCCACTCAACAGAAACTAAAGTTCCAATTCTGGGCACGTCTTCTGGCTCTGCCAGAAAATATAAATATGGTGATCCTGACCGCTTCAGTACCTCATAACGGTGAGTCCCGTCCACCCAATGAAAACCACCTTCATCATGTACGCATAAATGGCCGGGGGATACAGGCGCCCCCTTTGCGATATGCAGTATTACTCGCGCAAGCTTTCGGGAGTCAAGGGTGCACCATAACGACTCAGATGCCAGACGAAAAAAAGGATGCAGCAGAGGATCAAAATCTGTAAAAGTCACTTTCCCCAGAGCGAGTGAATCAATGCTGAAATCGGTATGACTGGCCGGATGTAATACCCGTGAACAGGGAGGGGGAAATGTGAATAAACGTCCCTGAACAGACAAATCCCAGTTAATTTTTGTCTGTCCTGCCGTTGGCCATTTGTTCGGAGAGAGCCCCTCCATGGCATCAATCTCATCTTGTGAGATGCAGAATAATTCTCTCGGACATCCCTCACCAAACAATGAACTCCAAGCTATTGCCCGCTTCTCGCGAGCTGCACCGTTTTGGTTATCGGTCATCGTCTATCCTGTACATGATTTCGTTTGGAGAACCATCATGCATCCCCAGACGCTCAGCGTACTGGCCAAAGCCCTTGTCGATGCCATTGATGTAGCACTCAGCCCGACGCCGCCAACATCTAGATAAATCAGAACTGATTTTCGTCAAGGGTACCACCGTGTAACCTTTTTTCATTACCCAGCGGTATCTCTGTCAGCCACATCAGGAACAGGAGCTGATCTGTCTATGATTTTCGCCTTATCAAGGTCAAGGTCAAAGACGGTGTACTCAAATGATACATCCACCACTTCTGCGTTAGCCTTCAGCCCATCCAGAAATTCTATTTCAATCGTGGCTGCATACTGTTCAAGGTGGCTGAAGGTATCACTGATCTCTTGCATTCCATACATCACACGACCTTCCCTGTCCCAGCTGATTCCCGAATAATCGACGGAGTTGTAAGTCGCCTCAAGAGCGACCCTAAACATCACATCATAGGTTGCTCCGTCCGTATCTACTTCTATTAACTGAAACTCCGCGATCTCAATGTTGAGAATTTCGATATTGCCGACTTCATAATCATTGTCTCCGGTGGACACTGGTATGAACTCACCCTCCTCCAGTTGTTCACGGGCTTTCTCCAGCACTTTTTCCATCAATTGTTGTAGCACGTTGTCAGCAAACCCTGTCAGCCCGACGAGTTCTTTGTCATTTCTGTTGACCAGATCCAGCAATTGCTCAAGCTTTTCGAGGTGGATGAAATTGGGATTCAGGTCTACCACAGCCTTCATATCACCATCAGCGCTGATGATGTAAACCTTGTGATGACGTTCACGGGCCACCTTGTCCACCGCCGCCAGAGTAAAAGCATCCGGAAATTCGGATTTCTTTGATTCACGGTGAAAAGGGGGGAGCCCCGAGAAGTAGTCACGGAAAATCTGTGACGAATCGACAATGGAGACCGGAACATGCTCGGTTAAGCCGTTATCCATAAACGAACGGAACTTTGCCATAGCTTCTTCATACACATCGCCAGCATTAACACTGACAAACAGCCCCTTGCCAGTGGCCTCCTCCGCGATTCGCAGAAAGGCAGCTGCTTTCTGAAACTTCTTCAGATGGCTGACCGCATCGTCGGCAAACCTCTTGATATGGGATTCAATCTCGGAACATATAACGTCAGTTACCAGCAGATGAATTTTTCTTTCTTGCACCATTTTTTCAAGGTGCGCCAGATCATAGTGGCCGAACTGAAAACGTTTTGCCTGATAGGCTGAGGTATCAATAAATACGAGCCGTGTCTCAAGCTCCATACTCGTTACTCCGAAAATAATAGTGTCTGACATCCAGGATAAAGAGATTCCGTGCAAAGTAATATTTTTATGAGGCGTAGGTCTGTCATCCTGCTATGTAGCGGCAACTCACTACAAATCCACTAACGGAACGGCTAACCTCCTCGCTGACAGCGCTGTTGACCTGTTAGTAATCGCCGCTTCTCCAGTGTATCTCCGTGCAGTTGAAGGAGATTTATGTTCAGATCGTAAAACTCTTCGAAGACCAGTCTGTCTGACCAACTTCACCACAAAAGGGTATTACGGCCCTTTATCTACCAGCATCACACTTGCCAGCGCAGGAATGATGAAATCACTAAACACCAACATGACAGGCCTGAATATCTGCGACGCCTTGCAGATACTGGAAACCTTCTGAGAACCCCCTCCAACGCTACACTGTGCCTTTTCAACTTATCCACCGGATAGATTAATAATAAAGCTCAATACAGGACTAAGTAACAGATCAAAAAGGAATAAGGAACCGCTTAGCCCTTGAATCACGGTGCTTTCAGGGATGTTGAATACACTATAGAGGGTAGAGAATCCATTATAGAGGGTAAGAGATCCACTGTACCGGGTGACATATCCACTATACCGGGTGGATATGATCCATTGTACAGGGTAGGATCCTTTTACTGTCCACAAACTTCAGTTGGTTAATATGTCTAATAATAATAATAACTTAGCATTATTTATTGAAGAGGAACACAAGGAAAGCGGTGAAGTTATCCACCTGCTGCCAACCCTTCGTCAGACCATTCAACCGAAGGTACTTCTGCGATTAGGTGTGTTTGTCCCAACATTAAAATCCACTGAGAAGGGTGGTAGAAAGAATCACAGCATCGATGCCACGGAGTCGCTGTCCCGGTTATCCATTGTAGAGGGTGAGGGTTACAATCAGATCCAGATCTACGGTCCCCGACTTGATATGGATACGGACTTCAAAGTCTGGGTTGGTATTGTGTATGCCTTGTCTAACAAGAAGCTGAACCAGGATGGGCAACTTGAGCTCAACTTCCCGGAGTTTGCCAAATACTGTGGTATCGACACCAAACGCATAGACCGCCAACTGAAAGAGCGCTTCGACGCCTCGTTAACCCGTATCGCTCGAACAAACATCAGCTTTATTAAAAAAGTACCCGGTACAGACGATCAGATAACTATCAACATGCACCTGGTTGAGTCTACGTATTACGACAGTTCCACGGGCAAGATCATTCTCAAACCCAACTCCAAGCTAAATACACTGTACCGGGTAGATGGCAAAACCAGACTGTACCTGAAATCACTTCAGAAACTGTCACGTAAGGAATCCGCCCAAGCGTTGTATCTTTATCTGGCCGAACTCCCCAGCACGTTCTACAGAATTGGCTTTGACAGGCTGCGTGAGCGGCTCCAGCTGACTTCTCATCTCGGCAATCAGAACGCCACAGTAAAAAAAGCGCTGCAGCAGCTGAAGGATATTGGCTTTCTGGAGTACTCCGTTGAAAAGGAAAATGGTGATTACGTCCTGAATATCCTGAAGCGGAACCCGAAACTGTGAATCGCCCGTTACAGTGGATATACACTATGCCGGGGAAATACTGCCTTCATGTGTAATAAAAATAGCCTCCAAACTAGGGACCAAACTTCATCGCTGAATGTCATTAGACTCACTAGAGAACTGGCCATAACTGGCTCGTTGTTCCGCGTTTAAAAAATCTGTTGTCAAAGTGCCTCCCTGACTAAGGATCTTCTGATCAGGTGGTCTCTTAAGGGTCAGTTTGGATATAGAGAATTATTGTACGTTTAGTTCGCTGTTTGACGAATTTGATAAGAATGGATGTGCTGCTAGTGTGTTGATAGTATTTGGAGACGACAAAAACACCGCAGAAAGGTTGAACAATGGGTACTGAAATTTCTCTCGACGTGTCAGGCATGACGATGTGCTGGAGTAAGAACTCGTTAGGAATAGATCATGGTGGTCTGTTTCAGAGCGGCGATCATTACACCGCACCGCCCACAGCAGAAGAAGTTGATGAAGGAAGAGATTTCAATGAACCAGATAGCATTCTTTTTCGTACCATTTTACGAAAGCCATTAGGGAAAATAGTCCATCGTCTCGATCTTCTTGGTTTCACTCTTGAGAATGCAGAAAAAGAATATAATCTGATGGTGAAAAACCTCACCATTGAAAATGATGAGTTTGAAAAATTCTATCCAAAGTATGCAAAACCAAAAGTCGAATTAATGAGCTTTCCAGAATTCATTAATTTCATTAAAAATGTCAATCTTAAAGATTTAGATAGCGATTTTGTAAACGAAGACTCCCCTGAGAAAGAAATGAAACTGATTAGGGGCAGGTTTACTAATGAACACCTACTACGCAGCATCCCCCATTATACAAACAATTTTAATGATGCATGGTCTGAAAAATCCGCCTTCGGCTCATTGGTAAATATACTTCACCCCTATTCAGTGATCAGATTATTAGCTGAAAATAAAAATAATAGTGATGAATTTGTTACTTGGGATTATGGTGCTTTAGTTTCCAATGGCTGGGCCAACCTAAAAGATATTGAGACAAACACTCGCAGGCATGACAAGTTTCTCATAGCAACCGAAGGAAGCTCGGACTCTCATATCCTCCAAAAGGCCTTGCGCCTCTTGCGACCTGACATTGAGGATTTTTTTCATTTCATCGATATGAAATCAGGACACCCGTTCCCCGGCACTGGCAACTTGATAAAATTTGCCGATGGTCTTGTGAAAATTGACATTCAAAATCGAATTGTTTTTGTATTAGACAACGATTGTGAAGGTATAGAAGCGTACAATAAAATCCGCGAACTTGCCTTACCTCAAAATATAAATTGTGTCCATTTACCGGACCTGCCTGATTTCAACGAATTCCCCGCAATTGGGCCTCACGGCATAACTATAGAAAACATTAACGGTCGCGCGGTGGCAATTGAATGCTATTTGGATTTAACCTATTCGAATTATGATGAAGCAAAGATACGGTGGTCTAACTACAAGAAAGAAAGTGACGCTTATCAGGGAGCGTTAGAAAACAAAGACTATTACACTAAAAGATTCATGAAACTAAATACGGGTAGCAAAGCATATAAGAGCTATGATTTTTCAAAATTATCAATAGTATTAAACGAATTAATAAAAGCTTGTTCCAAAATATCAGCAGATATTCGAAGTAAACAGTTAGATGACCAGAATCCAGATTAAAAAAGATTTCTGCTTGGAAAACAGAATAAACTACGCTAAGACTGCTTTTTAACCAAGGCGCTTCTGATTGACTCCCTAATGGCGGGACTACGGCGTTTCTGTATGCGAAACAGAGCGGGGGTCTCACGCTGGAACCGCCGAAATTTGCGGCATCAGGAATTCATTGCTTTTTAAGCTCATTTTTCATGCACCGATATGTACGATTATGAGGCCATAAACGAGATTCGATGCGTACCAGCTATACAATATTTTTGCTGACGATGTTCATACGCAGCAACTGGAAAACAAATGCTTGAAATGATATATGTTTAAGTTGCTTACGTGCAAAACAGGATGCTGTGAACTTTATTGCTCAGACAAAAAATTCACAGCATCCTGGCCATAAAAGCTATTCATGTTTTTTTCACACTGTTACCCCTCATCCCCCTAAAGGAATTGAGCTTTGAATATTGATAAAGCACTACAGGAGTGTGCCGGAATGCGTCCTCCGGCGTTGAAAGAAAAGGACCATCATGGACTTTTCGCCTATTTTACGGGTGTGATACAAAAGCATAAAGCTGGTGAAATCAGCCTAGAGGACGCCGTTGAGTCCATAGTGGATATATCGCAAACGATCGATAATGGTGATATTGCATCTGTACGCAATAAAATCAATCAGGACAACTGGCCAAGCAAGACAGGTAACCCCTCAGGCGGAGCGCGAACGAATGCTAAACCGCGAACACGTTAGTCTGACCATCTAGATGAAAGGCCCTTTCCAGGGCCTTCTTTACGATTAACTGAATGCGGTCTTACGGCTCAATATGATTGATACGCATAACAAAGGAGGACTGGTGAGAATGGGGTGGGGAAAAAGAAATCTTGAACGCGTACAATCCAACTGCAGATCCCTCTGCAAAGTTAGTTTTGTTGCAGTGTTCATACCGCTCTCTTTCATATGTCATGCAGATATCGACGGGCGTATCGTTCGCATTCTGGACGGTGACACTCTCGAAGTTTTATCTGACACTGGGGCTCTTACGCGTGTCAGACTGGAAGGTATCGATGCACCTGAAAAAACGCAGCCATTTGGACAGCGCTCAAGGCAAGCTCTGACGAAGATGACAGCTGGAAAAGTAGTTCATATATCAGGTAATAAGCATGATCGCTATGGACGTCTGCTAGGTACTATCTGGTACGAATCTACAGATATCAATGCCGTTCAGGTCAAAACAGGTATGGCCTGGGCCTACCGGTATCAGGAAAAGGCAGTAATTCCTGCATATGCAGATCTGGAAGCAGAAGCTCGAAAAAGTCGCACGGGTCTCTGGGTAGAACCAGCGCAGGTCGAACCCTGGCGCTGGCGTAAAATGCAGAATAACGATAACTAAACGACGTCAACGGTCTCCTTCTGAACACACATTGCAAGTTTGGTTAGTAACTCTCCGAAATCAGGAAATGCTGATTTTGACAGCACGTCTGCAACGGCGTTTGCCTTCGCATTATCTCGCTCCAGCCAAACGATGCAAAGCTCTAGCTCACACGTCATCGAATCATGCATATTCTCAGGTAATGCTGACCACGCAAAAGGGCTTTCAAAAGCCCTCATCGATTCGTAAAAGCTGCCGAAAAGCTCTTCTTTAGGGATAACAAACATCCGCCACTTATTACGCAACGACAGAATCATCTGCGAATTAACCCTGTAACGATACAGCGTTCCTGTCAGTGAAACAGGTTGCTGCAGCTTGCTTGACTGATAGCGAGCCGCACTGAAGTGATGAGAGCCATCTTCGTTGTGCCAGTAGTAACGTCGTTCAGTCCACGGATATTCCGCGAACCGCATTGAATGGAGACGTAAGCCAGCATGATCCATGTTTTCCTGAAGATGTTCAGGCGTTACAGGTTCCACTAGTTCGGGGCGGTGAAGAACAGAAAGGTCGTTTATCTCTTTAATGTCATAGTTGATTGACCTAGAACGGGACATCCCTTTCAGTAAACTGATATCACACTCAAAAGCGTGAATTATTTCTTCCTGGATGAGATTGTCGGCTTCATGGATCGTAACTATATGACCCTCAAAGTGACCTGTTCCGTCTGGTTTCCTATAATCAAGCGTGTAGGGGTCCGCTTGGAAAACGGAAAATAAACCACGCTAAGGCTACTTTTTAATCAAAGTACATTTGGTTGTCGCCCGAGCAGCGGGGCTACGGCGTTTCTGTGTCCGAAACCGAACGATTGCGTACACCATCCAAATAACATGTACGAAAGTAAGCAAAACTGTTAACGGACAGTCAGATCGTTCCGTATATCCCTTACGGTCAGGGGTTCGAGCTCAATGGAACGAAATTACCCGTTAAGCTCAAAACGCTTAACGTAGGAAAATTTCCGTTTTCCAAGCGGACCCCATAAATAGCTTCCTTTAGTAATCCCCCGCCCATATTGGACATCCTGGTTATTCTGTCCATTAACAAACCTAAACATTTTATAGCGGTGCTTCTTAACAAGGTCTTGGTATTGCGATAAAATTACATGACATATTTGACAGATAACTGGACGTTCCGGTAATTAAGTCAATAAACATAAGGTAACTATAATGGGTTTTGTAAATAACATCACGTACAAGAAAAGACCACTACCCGAAGCCGCCACTTCTGAAAATTTTTGCACAAAAGATTTAGAGTTTTTCTGTCCATTCTATGTTGTTTCCGAAGAAGGACGGTTACTTAAAGATAATCAGGATGGAACCTACACCGATTTAAACTTCACAGGGAAACTTTATGTAAACTGCGAAGATAAAGACTATAACGCATATTGGTTTAGTTTTGATGAAACAGGAAATCTGTTCAAGACCAGCCTGATTCTAGATGAATAAGCCGAGCTGCGGCTTTCTCTGCTCACCTGGACATTCAGGTAATTCTGCCCAGTTCGGCTGGTAGTGTGGAATCTAGCCTGGTATATTGCTGATACCGATGCCACTGATAAGGTATGTGCTATGACCGTAAGGCTTTAGTACAATGCAGCAGATGCACGAGCCAAAGCGAGCAGTGAATGGCACGAAGAATGGATTAGTAAAAGTGGCTTAAAAGCTCGCCTCTGGACTGACAAGGCGATCAGTGAATTTCTTGGTGCGCCGCTCAATGCTGGCCCGGTAAAAGCCTGGAAGCAGAAGGAAGTTAAAAAGGCCGAAGCGACACCCGCTTTCAAAACATGGCTGGAACAACGCCGCGCATGGCTGATTGCGCGGGGTAAATTAACCGCTGATACATAATTCCTCCGTTACCTGGACACTCTGGTAATACGGTCCAGATTAATTTATACCTCGCTCTGTACCCCTCAAAGATGCACCAGTTATGCACAAAAAGTGCTTTCCATCCTGGGCATTTCGGCATAATCGGAAAAAGTGTCCAAGAAATATTTCAGGTGATCGAATTTAATTTCGTTGACAATCATCGAAAAACCCACGTCTTTTCAGAACTCATTTCTGAGCATGCGAGGGGTTGGACAAGCCCGACTGGCGAGTCAGCCAGTCACAGTGGGGTACAACCTGTTTCCATAGGTAAACCTGTAAAAAAACAGGCTTACCGTACAATAATTATCTATATCCAAACTGATCTCCATCATTGCTGGCGGGAGAGGATGGTCAATCATCAGACCTGACGTACAAGATTTACAGGAATATATGATTTTGATGAATCTAAATAAATAATCACCACTATCATGGAAAGACGGCATATTTTTGAATTGCAATAACAAAGGGAAGTGAAATAAATATTTCTGCGGATATTTTAATTAAAATGGAGAGATAAAAAAGAGTAATTTATCTGTAGATTAACCTCGCTTAACCTAAACATTATCTTCCCTTTGCCGATAATAATAATATAATAATGAGGGTGTAATGAACAGTTTTCATATTTTAAGTTTTTGTGTACGTAACGCGGATATCGTCGGTGCGATGCGCGTTATTCGGGATAAATCAGAATTTGCAGTGCGCAAGATTCTGGAAAAAATAAAAGTAAAGGTAACATCGCTGACCGGCAGGGCGTTCTGGCATGACGTTCAGCGCTGGCTGTTGAATGCGTGTCGCCAGGAGAATACACAGCATGAGCCTTCCGGTTCCCGACGTCCTTCATCGGATTCACACAGCAGAGGCTCTCAGTCCAGCCGCGCTCGACATGATCAAAGTGCTGGCACTTATCGCCATGCTGGTCGACCACACCAATACCCTGCTGATGACGCCGCCCGAACCGCTGATGTATGCGCTTGGCCGGATGGCCTTCCCCCTGTTCACGCTTATCTGGGCGATGAACGTGCAGCGCACACCAGAGCGTCTCCAGGCAAGGGCGAACCGGATGTGGATTTGGGCTGTAGTCACCCAGCCGGTGTTCAGCCTGGCCTTTGCCGGACACCAACCCTGGTGGGCACTGAATATCCTGTTCGTGTTCGCCGGCGTCACGCAGCTGCTTGCCCTTCAGTACCGGTTCGGTGCGAAGGGAATGGCGGTCGGCGTACTGCTGCTGGCTATACTTACCTGGCCGCTGAGCCCGGCCAGTTACGGTCTGACAGGTTTAACCCTGGCCTGTGGCATGGTCATCGTCACCGGAAGGCAGCCCCCTGTGGTACGTCGCGCAGGAACAGCGCTTTGCATTCTGTCACTGGTATCCCTGAACGGGATTTCGCATCTGCTGAGCCTGCCGGAAGATACATTGTTGCTGGCCACCTTACCGACCCTGATTTTCCCGCTGGCGGCTATCTCGATGAGCAACTGGCTGTTTCCTGCTGGCGATCGGCGCTTTATGCCCCGGCACTTTTTTTATATGGCCTATACCGGACATCTTTTTGTTATTGCGGTTATCGTGCAGGGCATCCGTTAAAAATGCCACACACGCTGACGTCGCTGTTTCACCCGCTTCATATCTGACTACAGAGGTCTGCATGTATATTCTGATGAAAAGATGGCTTTCTGTGCTTTGGTTTTATTTAGAATTGATCCCCGGTTTCGCCTTTATCGGGGCTGGCTTTTTTGAATTATTCATTGCTGATTCCGGGTCTCAGATTTGTTTAGAAAACACGATATGTGCGGTCGACAGCCTGAGTTTTATTATGCCCTCGTTATCTGTCTGCTTTGGCATGATGGTTATCATTATCTGGTATCTGACAACGTATCTTCCTTTTCAGGAGAAAGAATCTCTGTTTGTTCCTTCCGTTAAACCGGAAGATTTTGTGAAATAAACAGGGCACGTTCATTTCTGCCATTATTGTCCGCTGTCAGACACCCAGTATCAGCTGATACCAGCGTGTTTGCCGTTCTGGCCCTTATGCCCGGAGGGCATGTCAGGCGACAGATACCCTGACCGGGGGCACAAATGGTCAGGGTCGCCATGACCGGCGTAAGCCGCTTCGGTTTGATAGGTTCTGCCTCACCCAGCCCCTTCCCTGCGAAGCCATACCCGCTTACAGCCATGAAGAAACTTTTTTGCGCGACCGGAGTGAGCTCGTCGAGGCCTCCGGCCGCTGACGGGCTGTATCTCCGCGTTAGCGCCGTAAGGCGCTTACGAGCGTGTACTCCTAACCTCCCGCAACACGACTGACAGCGACTCAGAAATCTAGTTACAACATCCCTCTTAAAGCGAGGGTGTTCCGGCCCTTCGGGCCGGGGCGGCGTCGGTTTAGCAGGGGTCAGGTGTGTGCTCAGTGCTGGATTCTGGCCAGACCGGGGCCCGGCGCTTGCGACGGGAGGAACCCTTATCTTTTCTCTGAGCGCATGGCCGTGAGGCCATTGCATGCGAAGGCATTATGATTTATCCACAGAGTTGCGGAAGACAAAAATTTATCCTGTCATGACATGAAAAGGGACATAAAAAAGGGGGGTTAGATAATTTTGCGGGTTTGCTGTTATTCCTTTCCAGCTTTACTTAGTTATTCCTTTGCGGATTTCTGTGGATAAAATTTTTTTGGCTTCATTCTGTGCCGTTCTGGCAGGGAATTCAGCATCAGAGATGGGATAACCTGGTGAGGATGTACAAAAAACGCGCTGAAATGCAGGGAAATTCCAGCACCAAAAGCCCCGGCGAGGGGCTTTCAGACAGTGGACGGATTGTATGGTTGCCCCGGTTAATCCGGGGGCGATAATGCCAGGTCAAGCTGATACAGGTGCTGAACAGCCAGCTGTGTCAGCCGTTCCGGCGTACACCAGTATGCCTCATCATGAGAAAGTGTTTTGTACACCCATTTTTCCATGACATGAAGGCGTTCGTCTGCGGGCAGCTTAATCAGGTTACTGGCACGCTTGCGCTCAGCCCCTTTTTTACGGCGGTAAGTCAGTGCGTCACGCCGTTTCTGACCTGACCAGCACTGGCGAGCCTTATGCGGGTTAATGTCATCATGAGCGCTCATCGCTCCTTCACGGATCAGCCGCTCACGCTCCGCGCTGAGCCGCAGTTTCTTCTCCTGTTCTTTCTGCAACTTGTCCATATTGACACCCAGCATCTGGAAACCGGCGGGCGTGATATAGACATAAACGGGAAGCCAGGAGCGGGATTCGCGATCCCACATGCGTTCTTCTGCCAGACCCAGTACGCCAAAGCGTACCTGTTCCTCAATAAGCCGTGAAAGGCGTGACACCGTCACCTCTGTTTCAGGAATAACGTTGCCCTTGCTGTCCTTTGCGCTCAGTTCTTTCGCCAGGCGAGAGATACACATGGCGACGGTGTGCTTGCCGGCATCGCAGAAACTGACGAGCAGGGGCCAGAGGGCATCGATAAGACGCTGGCGTTCGGGACGGAAACCGTATTTGCGCCCGGCCTTTCGACGAGCGGTAACAAAGAGAGGATGACGCGAGACGTGAATACGCAGCCTGGGCTGTCCGGTCGTTTTGTCAAACATCACGAGTCGGTTGTAAGCGTGGCCCAGCTCCCCGGACAGCTTTTTATAATGCGCCGGGCGATACCACGCAGGAAACTCACACTTGGAGCGCGTGGAATGGTCACCGCGCGTACGACGGGTCTGCTTTTTGACGGGTGCTGTGAGGAAATTATCCTGAGTTCCGGCATCAACATCCTGCCAGAAACGGGTTAGCTCATCGGCCGGGAGTTCAGACCAGTGGACAGAAATTTGCTTATCATTCACGGCGGCCTGGACTTAGGGCGGCCGGGTGTTGTTTTCTATGGTGCATGCGTTATAATCCTTCACAGGCATCGCGCCTGCTTTTGGACCCCCTGATATCTGACTCTTCCGCCAAGTTGAATACAGATTTCGGGGGGTTTGTGCATTCAGGGTTCAGCAAAAGGCTGTCACCTGCTCCTGAGCGTCGTTATGGACACGCCCCATCCGTGTTCCTGCTTCCGGAAGTCCGCATTTCTCCCGAAAATTGCCCTGCCACCTTTCTGCCTCACCACAAAGCAGTCAAATATAAATTTGAGTCAGGTCACAAAACTAAACTGAATCAACGGTCAGCCCCACCACAAGGCTTCCGTAACCCCCTGAAGTTTACCTTTTCACACATGAATTTTCCATACGTAATGATCCCGAATGGCGTGCTAAACGGATCAGGATCGCGTATATCGCGTGCAGAAAGATATCTGTCACGCAAGAACAAGTCAGGAAATGGGTAATTTGGCAACGCTCGCCGCAAAAACAGACCACCCGGGCTGTTTGAGGAAGCGTAAAAGTGCAGAGGTTAAGTCAGGCAGGAACGTACTTAAGCCGGTTCTGCGCGGATTCTGGCGGGAACCCGCTCACCGGCGTATAAATCAGTGCGCGGTCGAGGCTTTCTGGATGGCGGCCTCCAGTGACTCTGCCGGGACATATCCCGGAAACACGGTGATATTTTTGGGCGTCGCGCCTTTCACGGGCATAACAATGATGCCAGGGGTTCCGGTCAGACCGAGCGCTCTGGCCAGCGCATCATTGCGGGCAAGAAGCGGTGAAAAATCCTCCCTCACCGGCCCCGTAAAGCCGGCTAGTCCGGCAGCCTGGACAATATCCTGTCCGGTCAGTTTCCCTTCATCGTGTCCGGTGGCATAGACCGCATTGTGGTATGTCATGTAAGCCTCAGCCCCCTTCTGTTTCCAGACGGACAGTCCGTACCCTGCGGCTTTAGTCGAGTTTTCCCAGCGTTCGCCAAAGATAGGCCATTCCTTAAAGATGTAGCGCACGTCCGGGCGGGATTTCATTACCGCTTCCATTTCCGGAGCCATTTTGCTGCAGAACACACACTGATAATCAAAGAATTCAATCACCGCCACGCCCGCGTTAGCCGGGCCAGAAGATGGCGTATCCGGATCGTTCAGCAGGGCAGCCTGGTTATCCATCACGCGGACGGCGAACGTCAGCTGCTCCCGTTCCCGCTTTTGTTCCTGCAATTTCATACTCACCGTGACCAGGATGTCCGGATGCGCAGTCAGGTATTCAGCAGCGATTTCACCAATACGCGCCTCCTGCGCGGGACTGAATACGACCGCAGGAGTCGAAGCGTGTGCTGTCGAAATAAAACAAATGTATGTTGTAACTAATAAAGAGTTTAATGCCGTCAGTTTCATAGAAATTTCTCAGGTCAGTGTCGGAAGGTTTAGCGTTCTTTCTGGGGGGTACGGGTCAGTGCCTGTTCATCACGCTCCGGCACTCGGCCGCGCTCTGCATTCTCAGTCTGGCGAACAATATCCCGCTCGCTGTTCGCCAGTTCGCTGACGACTCTCGATGCGCCGGCACGCTCCTCCGGCGTTCTGTCCTGCACAACCTCAGCCTTGTCTGTATGTCGGCGCGCGGCTTCACTGGCGGCAGTATCTTCAGAGCCGGCAATGTTTCTGAGCGTATATCGGTCAGGTTCGTTGCCCTCAGGAAGAACTTCTTTTCTGAAGAAGTCAGGATTCATTTTCAGGGCTTCGTCTTCAGGCAATACCACTTTTTCTGTCTGCTGTCCGGATACCATATTGAGCTCTTTGCCCGCTTTCACAGCCAGGGCCTCTTCGGCAATTCGGCGCAATGCCTCCTGCTCACGGGCGTTTTCGGTGTCTGCTGACATGGCCTGTTCCGGCTTCTGTTTTTCATTTTCCGGCAGCACAATGTCCGTTTCGCGCCGGCTGACGTTGATGGCCGCTCTCTCTTCCGCATCCTGTCGCTCACCACCGGTTGCTTTTAAGAGATGTGATGAGGGTGATTCTTCGCCCGTCTGCCACACCACGCCGTCTTTCGGATTCGCTTTTACTGCCTCGAGCGCTGCACCGAGGTCACTGACGACATGGGTATGACCGGACTGACTGCGCTGAAGCACTGCCCCGCGTGCCCTCTCGGTCATGACCATCCGGGTGTCACCCTGCGTCAGTCGCCCCTCCGGGCTGGAGACCAGAGAGACCAGAGCCAGACCCGCACTTTTCCCGTTGTTGTCATAAACCGGGAGCGCCAGCGCCGGCTGTGGGAAACGGCGTGTTGCGGGAATAATCTTCGCCGTCAGGGAGGTGTCCTGCATGCCCTGATGACGGACCCAGGCCCGGCCAATCGCCGTTTTACTCACAGGCTGCCCCATTGCCCAGATGGCCCTCGCCTGCTGGCGCTGGGTTTCAGGGTGAAGGGCATCATGCGCGGTCTTGATCTCACGCTCAGGCCGGGTCACCGCTTTCGTCCAGTCTGCTTTTCCGTCGGTGTAGATCTGAACATGCTCTTTGGCACGCGAAGCCGAAATATAAAACGCCCGCCGCGTGGCCAGCGCCTTACGCCCTTCACCTGTTCCCTCCAGGGAGATAACGTAATCCGTGCTCGTCCCCTGGGCACCGTAACCCGTCACGGCCCAGGCGTAGTCCAGATGCTGCTGCGCCCTGACGTTGTCCGGATTGATGGTGACGGCCCCTTTTTCCCCGCGCAGGCGAATATCCCCTTTCTCGCTGACGGACTCGACGGTAAAGCGCTGGTTAGCCGTCTGCCCCTGCTCGCGGTCGGTGGCCGTGAAACGCAGCAGATCGCCCTGCCGCACTTCTATCTGGTTACGCTTAAATAACTGCACGTCACCGGTAATCAGTTCCCTTGGCGAGTACAGTCCGATTTTCCCCTCCTCATCCCGGACGGTGACCGTGTTGCCGTTACGGTCCACGGCCAGAACGTCCTGGTAGCGATCGCCCCGTTTCACCACCATGCCTGCCGTCCAGGCCTGCGTTTTATTAAACTCATGGCGGGTGTGGGTGATTTTATCAAGCACCGGAACGGTGATGGCGGTGTCACCCAGTTCACCGCGCTCACGCAGCTGCCTGTGGATACCGGCGTTCACCGCCTGGCGGTCAGCGTTGAGCTGCGTGATGATGAGCGTGCGGGCGCGCGCATCGGGTGAGCGCCCCGTCCAGTCGCTCACAATATCGGCCACCGGGGTCTCCGTTTCATGGAATGCACTGGCGGGCGGAGTCGCATCCGCCGCGCGGGCCACGCGGTCAGCCGGCTGCGCCTCAATACGTTTCAGGGCAGCATCGATACGGTTGTCGATGATGTCGTGAACCGCCCCGCGCAGCTGCACATCTTTCTGACGCACAATCTCTTTCATAATGGCCACATCCATCGGGCTGCGCTCCTGCATCAGTTTAAAGGGCGCACCGGAATCGACGGCTTCAAACTGGTCAATATCCCCCATCGAGACGGCACGACCGCCACCGGCGGCAATGGCCTGGAAAAGCGCCGCCGTGTCCTGGTTTCCGGCCATTGAGGATTCATCAATCAGGAAGACCTGACTCTTGTAGTCAGGTTTTTCACCGGCCGCCGTGGCCTGGTCATGCCCGACGATGAAGGATTTAATGGTCTGGGCACGCACGCCCACGTCGCTCATCTCTTTCACGGCCTGATGCGTCGGCGCCAGTCCCGTCAGCGCTGGTCGCGCATCGGCCGGCAGCGTTTCCAGGGCGGCCACCACCGCCTTAACCTGCGTGGTTTTCCCCACGCCGGCATACCCCTGAATACCGGTAAACTGGTCAGTGCTGCCGAGAACCAGCGATGTCGCCTGTTTTTGTCCGCCCGTCAGCCCGTTAAACACCGCTGCAGGCACCTGGTCGAGTAACGGCTGCTGCGTGTTTTTCCCCTCATCCACGACACGCAAAATGGCTTTTTCCATCTCCCAGGTCGAGCGGGCAACCAGCAGGGGTTCGCCCCCGGCCGACACCTTCAGCAGGTCGCCGTGTTTCACCATCGCCGCGATTTCATCGCCAATCTGGTCAAAATCGGGGTGATATTTTTCCGCCGCACTGGCGAGCTTCAGTTCACTGAACGTGACATGTCGCTGGTCATTGATGGCACGCCACACGGCCAGCCCGGCGTCTGTTCTCACGCTGTCATGGAGACTGCCCACCGCCTCGCTCACATCCTCCTTCCCGCTGAGGCTGCGGACCAGCTGCACGGGGGAGGCATTCGTTTTCATCCGCTGCAGGCGGGCTTCGGCTTTATCCTGATCCTCGGCGGTAAACACTTCGGCGCGATGGCCACTCTGTGCCAGCGAGTTCAGGGTCTGCGTGGAAATATCCCGGCTGTTCAGCGCGGCCAGCACCACGCCCGCGTCGTTATCGCGCCCACCCGGGGCGCTGACGTAAGCATGTGTGACGTAAAGCGGCTGGTCTTTAGGCAGCATCAGGGTGTCACCCCCTCTTTTCACCTCAATGCCTTTCTCGCTGATCCGCGTCACTTCCAGCCGGTCTTTCGCTTTCAGGTTGTGCTCACGGTCACCGGCCACCGACATCAGACGTTCGCCTGTGGCCACGCTGAGGGTTTCACGGTTAAAGAGACGCCAGTCGGCGGTGACCTCGCTGATTTTCATGCGGGTCAGCACGCCGTCGCCGTCAATCAGGGACAGCATACGGGTGTCTTCATGAACGCGATCGATGACAAAGGTATGGCGCTCTTTTTTATCGCTGCGGTCCTCAAGCACCATACCGGACCGGTAAGTTCCGGGCATGCGGCGGGTTTTGGTATCAAGCCAGACCGGCTGGCGTGCCTCAATCTCCACACCTTCGCGGGCCAGTTGCCCGGCATTCTGAAGGGCATCCCGGATAAGCCCGGTCAGGTGCGTTTGCTCGCGCTTCCCGACCACCACGGCGGTAACATTCTCAGCCCCACCGCTCAAATCGGCATACCGGGTAGCCAGCGCTTCGTAACGGTCACGTTTGTTCGCAATGCTGACCACCTCAGCCTCCAGCCCCGGTGCAGGTTCGGTCCGGCGTGACCGGGCAATGCCGGCAGACTCCAGCACCGACATGGCATTGCCGTTGGCCTGTCGACCGGCGCTGTCGAGAAAGACCAGCTGCGCATCCTGCGCCCTCGCCTCACCCAGCAGGACCAGGGTCTCCTTCAGCCCCAGACGTTCCGCCCCTTCGATAATCAGCGTACTCTGGGGTTTAAGATGAAAGTCCCCGCTGAGGACATGCTGGCGACTGACCAGCCGGTCACGGAGCGCGTCGGATTTTTCCAGCGAAAGGGCACGTTCCGCAGAGCTCGCCAGCACCTGCACGTCGCGGCCCTGCGCCAGTGAAATACCGGTCAGTTGAGCGGTCAGGTCACGGATACCGGCCACCCCGGAAGGGGCATTCATCAGCACCAGGGCATCCTTTTCCACCACTGACAGGGCCGGCGGTGCGTACTGTTCCGGGCGGGTGAAGCTGACCACGGCGGTAGATTTCATGTGCTCCTGACTCAGGGCCTGAATGGAGAGTTCATCCAGCAGGTGAATACGGGAGGTAAACACGCCTTTCTCACTGTCCAGCGGGACAATCATGCCGTCCTTCAGCGAGGCGTCGATCGCCTGACGCACCTGGTTCATATCGGGCAGGGTGTCGCTCAGTTCAGCGGCGGTCAGCATCAGTTCCCCAAAGGTAAAGCGGGTTTTGCCGTCACTTAACTGCGAGATGGCCAGACGTACAGCTTCAGCCAGCTCCGGCAGGGGGGCGTCCGCTGCCGGTATTTTTTCAGGTCCGGCATGGACCGGCTGACGCAGGATGTCAGTCGGTTGTGCTTCTGTCTGGTTGTTCGCGGTTTCCCGGTCGGGTGACACGTCCTGTGGCTCAGGTGCTTTTTCCGTCAGGGGGGTCTTCTCCGGGGTGATCGATTCAGGCACGGTGCGAACCGTGGGAGCAGGAGGAACGCGTTCAGGCGGCATCGCCGCTTCGCGTTGACCCGCATCACGCGGCACCACGCTCTCCTGATAGGCTTTGAGATCATAGCCCTTGTCTTTCATCTGATTGAGCCAGCGATCCATCAGGCGCAGGCGGGACGGATCGACCTTTGCCTGGCGGGTATCTTTCGCCGCCACATCCCGGCTGCGCAGCGTGGCCTCCGCACCGATAGCCCCCTGAATTTCGCGGCCCCGGGAGGAGAATTCGTCACGAACGTCCTCCGGGACGCCTTTAATTTCCCACATGCCATGTTTTCCGACTTCCTCCACCTCATGGCCGAGGGCCTCCACACGCTGGCGCAGGGCGCTGCGGTAGATTTTGCCGAGCGTGACCTGCATCTTCATGACCGTCTCGATAAAGCCGGCGTTATGGATGTAATCGGTGGCCAGCGCTTTCCATTTCCCGTCCTGCTCAGTCATGTTGGCGATGAGTAAATGGGTGTGCAGCTGCGGGTCGAGGTTACGCGAGGTGTCGTGAGTAAACGCGGCGGCCACCATTTTGTCGGTGTGAACGATGGAGGTGACCCCGTCTTTCGTGTCGCGTGCGGAGATAAGCTTCTCCACATACCCGGCCGCCACCCGGACGGCATGGTTATGGGCTTCCACCATCGCTTTATCCCCGCCAATCAGCCCCAGAATGGAGACACTTTTAGGGGCAGAGAACGTCAGATCATGACCGGGACGGTGAACGTGGTTGCCGTTAATCTCTTTCCCCAGGCGCGAGCCATCAGGGAGACGACCCTCCAGGACGGCCGTGAGGTCATCCCCCCGGACGCTGCCCTCAAGACCCAGGGCTTTCGCCCCTTCTCCCAGCCACAGGCTCTGGAGATTCCCGAGGAAATAGTAGTTATCGGCATTGCTGTAGTAGCCGGCGGCTCCGCCGGCTGAGGCTACGGGGGCGACTGACATCATAGGTCTGGCTCTCTGTCATCGTAGTGTTGGTCGTAATCGCTGTAACCCGGGTCGTCCGGCTCACGGTGACGTAAAATGTTCTCTTCTTCCTGAGCCAGTTGCCGGCTGACACGATGGGTTTCAGCAGCGTGTTCAGGCTCGGGAGGGTGACCTGCCGTCGTGATGCTCAGGCCACCGTCTGCCCGTTCAGAGACATGCATCTCGAGGTTCATGGATTCCCCGCCGGCGTTATCGTCTCCCTGCTGATCGCTTTCCGTGGTGACCGGGCGCTGACGGGCTTTTTGCAGCATGCCAAGGGCGGACGTCGGCGCTGGCTCAGGCGAAACGGTGCGGTTACGCAGGCTTTGCAGGGCAGCAGGTAATGCAGCCGAAGAAACGACTGAGGCTGACGCTTCAGAGGGTGCAGAAGACACAGCGTGCTCAGAAGGTGTTTCTGGGACAGGGGGTGTCACCGGACTGTGTTTAACCGGTAAAACCGGTTCATCGGGCTTACTCACGGCGGTTACGGCCGGCGCAGGTTTCTGCGATGTCGCCGTGGCAGTCACGGGTTTTGCCACCACAGGCGTTTGCCGGACGGTTGCCGGTGCGCTTATCGTGGTGGCGGTTTCACCGTCACTACCTTTCTCCAGCACCTCATCACCGGTCGGGAAGGCAAGGCCCGCGACGGATGCCGCCCGCTCATTGGCCTGAATGACTTGTTCCAGCTCCGGACTCAGGGCGTCGTGGATATTGCGCTCTATCAGGCCAGGGTGGTGCTTCTTCTGCTCACGGTACTTCAGCTTCAGACGAACCACCGGATACTCACCCGGCAGGCGCACGTAAAAGTTCAGGTTAGGCAGGCGCATCACCTGCTCGTAATCCACTATCGGGTTGTTGACCTCATCCTTGCCGAGCGACACACCGTCACGCACCTGGTCCAGACCGTAGCTGTTCTGCTCCCGTATTTTGCGTTTACGCTGGTTACCCAGCTCCTCCTCCACCACTTTGGCCATCTCGGCGCTCGGGGAGCGACCGTACATACGGGTGTTCATCAGGTCGAAAATACTTTTGGCCAGCTCCCGGCCGTAGACGTGGACCAGCTGCGCCATGTTCTGCATGCCCAGCACGAAGCAGCCGCCAAACTTACGGGCTTCCGCGAGGGTTTCTGCCAGCTCCGGAATACGCTGCAGGCTCGGGATTTCATCGTAGATGAACCAGACGCGACGATCGCTGTTCTCTCCCATGCTCTGCAGCATCATGGTGGCCAGTGATACCCACAGGGAAATGAGCGGTCGCACGCTTTTACGGTGCCGGGCCTGAGTGGAGATAAAGAGCCAGCTGCTGTCATGCTCCTCTTTTGTCATCCATTCGCGGATGGTGAACGGCGGTTTAACGCCATCATCCAGCCCCTGCAGGTAGCGCAGCGACTTCGCATAGTTGGTGACGACAGAACGGATGGAGATGGCGGTCTTTTCGATTTTCTCCTCAACCAGGTTGGCCGACGGCGTGTTAGCCAGATACGCACGCAGGCTTTTCATGCTGAGTGACAGCAGGGTTTTGAGAAACTTCTCGATACTGCGGTCGGGGTCAACAGACATGCGAATCGCCAGGTCCGCAAAGATGGTGCGCGAGCTGGAGACCCAGAACGGGTCCGATTCACCTTCCACGGGGATCAGGCTCGATGCCATATTGTCGTAATCAACGGCATCGACGCACTCGCCCCACAGCTGCCAGTTCGCGCAGCGATCGTCGTGCGCGTTAAGAATGAAGTCGGTATCGGGGTTGTAGTGGGTTTCGGTGAAGGTGCAGCCGGAGTCGTAAATAATGGCCCGGTCACCGCGCTTACGGATGTAATCCAGCAGCCAGCGGATGAGGGTCGACTTACCCACCCCGATGGTCCCGTGCATCAGGAAGTTCATGACCTCCGCCATTCTGACCATGTGCAGGTCACCCACACGCAGGTCAGACAGCTCTCCGTTCCTGCGCAGCAACTGGTTAACGTCTGCGGGTTTGTCGGTCAGCGTCATGCCGGAGAGATATTCGTCCTCGCTCTCGCGACGTCCTATCCCCACGATGTACCAGGTGACGGCCAGAAAAACCACCATACTGAACACGCCGCTTGCCAGGCCAGCCCACTGCAGTTCACTGAGCACCTGATCGCCCATTGCCGTCATGTAGGGGTCGGTAAAGATTTGCGCGAGGGTCATTTTCAGCACCATCGGCGTCTGCGTCGGGGCGTACCAGTAGTGAATGTCGTAAAGTTTCGGTGCGCTGGCTGGCATGAGATCGATAAAGCTGCTGTTCATCCACGCGAACCACCACAGCGAGCCGTTATCAAAGGTTTCCTGGGGAATGCGCCAGAAGAAAATGGCGGACGCCAGCACGGCGAACAGAATGAAAATCCAGAAACCAATCCAGTTATTCACCTGAAGGAACATGCGCCAGCGGTAGGCGGTCATCTGCCCGCCCTGGGTAAGATTTTTTCCTGCAAAGCTCATAGAAAATGTCCGGCAGTTATCGCATCACCAGAGCGGTAATGTGAAAAGGGAGGTAAGAATGAAATCCCGGCGCTCGCCACAGACAGGACTGCGCCTGGCGCAGTCCTGCGAGGAAGCGAAATATCACTGGAATAACAGAAAGCACTGACGCACCCGGCTTAAAGCAGGTGGTCGTTAACAGGCTAAAACAGGGAGAAGGGCTGTGACGGGCGCCACAGCCGCAGGATGTTACAGAATACCGGTAATGGATTTGGCCAGCTGGGCTTCCAGGACAGGTTTTGCCTCTTCAAACTTGAGGTTCACCTTGTTGGCATTCGATACCACGCGGGTCTGGTATTTGGCACGGTTACCCTGCTCAGAGCTGGTCTGCACTTTCACACCGGACGTCCCCTGTTTCAGGGCCGCGATGTTGTCAGTGGTGACCGTTGCTTTACTGCGCTCGGAAATTTGCAGATCGGTCACCATCGTGTAGTTCACGTCCTCGACCATGGAATCTGCCGCCATACCAATCAGGCCGGCTGCCAGACCGACACCGAGCGTGGCGCCCGCAGATGTGGAGTTATACGCGGTGATGCCCGCGCCCAGTGCGGCGCCAGCGGCTGCACCTTCATAACCGGTGCTCAGGAAACCCTGTGAGGCACGCAGATCCATCTTTTCAGCCTTCAGGACATTTGCCTGCACCCAGTAATACGCATCATCCGGAGAATGACTGACACGGTAGCCTTTTGCCGTCAGCGCATTTGAAATCTGCGTTTCCAGACCGGACATGTCCTGATCTGACGTATTGCGAACCTGCAGATATACCGTCTTCTCTGACGAAGGCTCCAGCCAGATGGTCTGGCTCATCTGCGTTTTGACGTCGAGATTACGCTTTTTGACAGCGGTAGACATGGCGCCACAACCGGAGAGGGCAAGAGCTGAAGCCACTAAGCCAACGACTGCATATTGTTTTAATTTCATTCTTTATCCTTTGCATAAAAAAACGTCCTGCTAGCGGCGGAGCGCTAACAGGACTGTTATCGGCTGATTTATTGAGATATTTAGATTAAATCTGGTAGGTGAGGTTTAAATATATAAAAGGGGCTGATTAGCCCCTTTCGTCAGTATCCCCGATTGGGATCATACGTATTCGTTGGCTCGTTGAAGTTCGTTCCCCAACTGTTGCCACTTATATCATGACCCGAAATCCCTCCTACCATTGGCGAGCCAGATGATGGGTTTATATGTATCTCATGATTGAAATCAGAGCTATTAAAATCATTAGAACCATATGGAAGAACAATTGTCGGCGAGTTACTATCAAATCCAGTTACTGAATTCGATGAAAACTCCTTTAATGAATTCAAATTGTTACTCTCTACCGCCCAATACTTGTTTACTTCATTCTCCGATAATCGATGGGCTTTCATTCTGCTGATTCGGTATAACGCTCCAGTATCACTATCTCTCATGATCACACTCTGTTTACCTACTACGATTACCACAAAAACAAATGCCATAATCGTATGGGCAGCTACACTGGAGATAAGCGCTGTTTCAACATCCGTACTAACATAAACTCCGAGAAAGAGAAGAAAGCAGGCAAGTAATGAGTTTGATATCATCACTAGTCGTTTACTAACCCCATCATTTTTCCTTTTCAACTGTGCAAAACAAGCTACGTAAATCAGCGTAGCCATAGTTGAAAGCAATACGCCTTTCAGCCAAAAACCATGATTGATTACGTACTGCATGTAAGTTAAATACAACATGAAGAGGAATGATGGTAATAAACAATAATATGCACTTATCTTAGTATTCATCTTCATCACCCTTTAGGATTCTTAATTCTCTTATTTATCTCATCCGGCTGGAGTTCATTAAACGGATTCAATGTACTTGACTGATCAAGCTCAGCTTCTGCTCGTCCTTTCTGGAATTTGCCTGCTGCACTTAAATCTTCTCCTTTTAGAATATCACTGGATGCCTGAACAGTGGATTGTTTTTTGCCAATTTCCCCAGCAGAATTGTTGATATTCTGCTCATTTTCAGATCTTTGTCCTGCCACTTTCTGTTGTAACTCGTTTTGCGGTCCGGAATACTCCCCGGCATGCTCTTTTAGTCTCGCTTGATTCTCATTGTACAAACTCCGCATATCCTCCCCGTTAACGCCGCCACTGTGAACACGTCCGGATGGGCCACTGTCAGTAACCTGCGATGCAGCACCCTCGCTTGTTTCTGCATTAACGTTATTGCGCCCGGAAGTAGAACTTCGCGGCCCCTCATAACGGACCTGGCCGCTACTGTCAGATTCTGTTCCGCGTTCTGGCAAGTGATGCGGGCCGCCAGAAGTGACTGTACTCGGGTTATTTTCTGCAGACTGCCCATTGCTGTGTAATGTACGCCCCCCATTCCCTTCAACGATGTAGCCGCTATCGCCAGCCGTGTGAGTGCTTCCATATCCTGGTTCAGAATCGACTGATGTTGTCGGCACAATATGTGCCCCACTGAACGGCTCGTGTGCATTGCCGCTGACAAGGTCAGCACGCCCCTGCTGGTAGTCGCCCATAATTTCAGGTTTAAGACGCTCGTTAACGAATTCCATTGCCGCTTCGCGGGCACTTGGTGCGCTGGTCAGCATGGCCTGCGCCTTATCACCGTATTTGTTACCGGCCCAGTCCACAAACTCCTGGGTGTAGTTAGTATCAAGACTTGCGCTCTCATTTTGCGCCAGCGTCGCCATGCGGCTGAACTCATTACTGCTGGTCGAACTGGTGGTGTACTGATGGTATTGGCTTTGTGCATCGTTGAGCGTCGCCGCGAACTGCTGAACGTTGCTGGTCGCGGCATTCTCGGTATGGTTTGAACCATCCGTTACGCGGCTGCTGGACACCATATCCATCCCCTGACGGAAATCATTGACCGCCTGACTATTTTTGTCATGACGCATATCCTGCGTATGGGAGTCAGAATTTTGTATCCCACGCGAGCTGCCTGTTGCATGTCTAAGATCAGTGGCCAGGCTGGCTTCGCCTCCTGCTTTAACAACCCCGAGATTAATGCCCCCACCCACTGTTGTCTTGAGTCCTGCTGTAGCAGACCCCTGGTTACTGATATCCATCAACGAGTTGTAGGCTTCCTGCGTGGAGATATTATTCGCCTTCGCATAACTTTCGGCTGCAGACATCATCATGCTGACACCGCGTGTCGCATTCGTTGCCTGGCTGTTTTCGCTGCCCTGCGTGACGCTGTCGCTGGACCCGTTCTGGTGAGACAGCTGCGAGAGCTGAGACCAGCCACTGGTGACGCTGTGGTTGTAACCATCGAGCGACGTCTGTGCCTGCTGCTCTGCCCGGCGCGCCGACTCCTGGAATCCGCTGCTGGCCAGCTGGCTCAGTTTCATGTTCACCGGCAGATTCGACATCGCACCTGAGCCGTCGATAACAGTGTGCCCCCCGGCCGTCTGAGTCTGGGTTGAACCGTTATCCGCCTGCCAGGTCTGCTGCCCCTGACGCTGGACCAGATTGGTGTCCAGCTTGTTCTGGCTGAGATTGTCCATCGACATGTTATTAAACGACCAGTTGCCGTCCGCCGTGGTGGACGCCACGCCTGCCGAGGTAAAGGCTGCTGAGCTGAGCACGGTACCGGCTACCTGCGATCCGATAGCTGAGGCCCCTTTGGTCAGATAGAACGACAGGACCGGAATTGACAGCGCCAGATACCCGGCCAGGTTCGCCACATCCGAATGCTGCAGCGCGACAATGTTTTTGTTGGCCAGTACCAGTGGGGTTCCGCCTGTCTGTGACTGCAGCCAGAAGTTTGAGGCGAAGTTCAGAATGGCAAACATGACCGGCCACATCTGAAAATAGATAAATCCGCCCACATAAATCTTCAGCGTATTCAGCCCAAACAGACTGTGGTTTGATGCTGCCAGGGCAATCATCAGCGGGAACAGACACACCAGAATTAACATCAGAAGCGACTGCGCAAACGGCAGTGTTCGCGTGGCAAGCTCGTTACCCGCCGCCCAGCTCAGGCGTTGTTTGGTGGCCGCGTTCTCGGTGGCCAGGTTCAGCAGGTTGGCCGTGTCTGACGATCGGGCCGCAAACCCTTTTATCCCCTGGCGTACCGCGCTGTTGGTGATGTTGTTTTTCATGATTTGTGCGGCGGTCATACCCCCGGCATAGAAATAGCCGTAACTCTCGCCCATCGCATTAGACAGGAGGCTGGCACCGTTTAGCTTGTTGCCGAACACCTTCTGCGTGAGCCAGGTAAAGGTGGCACTGCCGGGGTTCACGTCAATGTTGGCCAGCGTCCTGATTTCCGTGGCCGCCTGCTGACAGGTCAGGAACTGACGCGCGTTAGAGGTCATTTTGAAGATGCCCCGGAGCGGACTCGGGTTACTGGTAATAAGCGCCAGCGGGTCAGTGGAGTTCAGCAGCTGGTTTACCGTGTACTTGCCGTTCAGCAGAATGTCGCCAATGACGCAGTTCTCCACGTAATCCGGCAGCATCTGCGCCAGCTCCGGGTTCTGTGTGGTGAAATCGCTGGTCTCCGCCACAATCTGGGAGCCGAACAGCATCCCCGTTTTACTGTACGTCACCGAATCGGGCCGCGACATCAGCATGTCATACGTCGAGGCCATCTTATACCCGACACTGGTCGTCAGCGACGCAATCGCCGCTAACCCCACCGGCACGTTATCCGTTTTCCAGACCGCAGCCGGGTCTGAAATATCAATGATTTGTACGGCGCGTTTTGGAACGACCAGGATAGTGGTGACCAGCATGAAAATGGCCAGCCACTGCACGAACACCATCGGGTTGCGCTGTTTGATAAACGCCAGCAACACCGCCAGCACCGCGAAAGTCCCCGCCATGCGCATCAGCGTACTGAAGGTATTCGACCCGATGAGGGTGACCACGGCGTCCAGCGCCGTTTTCCACATTCCCCCGCCATAGATTGTGTAGATCTCAAGCATCAGTGCTCACCCCACTGACTTTACACGGAAACAGTGATTGACACAGGGGCTGGAAAATCATCCTCAGGAGTGGGGAGGAAAAGCTTCTTTTGTGAGTAAGTTGAATGAGGCATTGCTTAATAAAGCCTCGATTAAATAAGGGTATCTTGATGTTCACTTTGCATATCCTCAAATGAGAAGGTCATTGATGGCAACGAACCTGAAGCGCTGTATTGATTGCGGGAAGCCGCAGAATGTGACCGCATGAGCCAGCCTGTATCGAATGCTTTTCATGACAATACGTACGATCACTGCACTTACCGTAGGTGGGCTCTGGTATACGGGACTGATTAATCCCCTGTACTGGCTTGCGCTGATTTGATTAACAGACAAATCCTGCCAAAGTCTGCTGTGAATGAACGTCGGCAGAAACGTGACTTACAGCGGTGCGGGCCTGCAGGATGCAGCCGGAAACAGAGTCTGAAATCGCTGTCAAACCCGGCAGTAATCTCCCATCCCCAGTTTAACGTTGGTCTTACTGACTCAGCATCGTGGCGAAGGCTGCGGGCAAATGACGCGGCATCTGAAGGCGTCGAAGTAAATGCAATGTAGGGTTTAATGCGGTCTACCGGAAAACCATGCCCCTGACACGATGCATAAGTACGTAATCCATATGCATTCAGGGTCGCAACCAGCGTCCGGATGCCAGGATCGATAAAGCTGTATTTCTTTATGTCTGGCATCAGCGATCACCCCAGTGGTAGTTGCTCTGATAGGAGCCGGAAACGATGGTGGATACCTGCTGTTGCAGGTACTGCATGTTGCGGTCGATGCCGTCGAGCGCATTCTGATCTGCTGCCGACTGCAGCTTCATGTCAGCCAGTAATCCCTGGGCGTGAATGATGTTGTCGCGCAGTTTTGCCGCTGCCTCTTCCGGGAAGTTCTTGCCGGCAAGTGACAGGCTCGCCTGTTTAACCAGTTCCTGCAGGTACTGGATCATCAGGTCCTGAGCGATGAAGTCAGCCACCTGCAGCAGGTAGGTCGCACTCATGCCCATGCTCTGGGCATTGGTCAGGTATTTCAGCACCGGCACGGAGGTGGTGTTCACAAAGCCTTTTTCCTGGTTGGTTAGCGCGGTGTCATCAACCAGCTTGTTCTGCATCGAGAGCATCAGGTTTTTAACCAGCGTCACCAGAGCGTTCGACTCTGATATTGTCAGGTCTTTGACAGTGGGTCCCAGACACGACGTCGCCTCATCGCAGCCGTATACCTTCGCGGTTCCGCCCCGCATGAGGACCTTTATCAGATCGCGGTTATCGACCAGCGGCGTCAGAATGGTGACGTCGCCGTTGTTGTTAAAGATGATCGACCCGACGGTACTCATGACCAGTTCTTTCAGTGCCCGGTCGTTCCCCAGCAGCCCGTTCTTGCTCAGCGTGTCCCAGATAAGGTTCTTATTTTTCAGCACCTGGTCTTTCTGGTCGTCCCCGGCCTTATCGGTCACCTTATTGCTCTGCCCGCCCACCGTGCAGCCCTGACGGGAGGAGGCCCAGTCTGAGAACATGTTGGTTTCGCCGGCAATGTCCTGACAGATTTTTTGCTGGGAGACCTGAGTGACGGGCCACAGGCCGCCGATAATCCCCTGCGCGGCCTGACAGGAACTCATGTTCATAGAGTTCACGTCGCTCGCGAGTTTCTGCAGGAAGTCCTTCGCCTGCTTCAGCTCCGGAACCATTGTTTGCAGGGCAAGGTCGAAGGCGTAACCCGCTGCGTTACTCATGATTTGCTTCACGAAACGCTGGATTTCCTCGCCGCTGATCATGCTGAATGACCCCAGATAGGCATCAATGCCGCCGCAGCCGGCGTTCAGGGACGGGAGCTGCATCGAGATAAGCTGCACGTTTTTGACCGGATTACGCAGATACACCGACCCGCCGGAGAAATACCCCGCCGCCTGTCCCTGCCAGGCCTGGGCCTGCGAGACGTTGCCGCTGTAGCCGAGGCTGCCAAAGAAGCCATTCAGGTCACCGTTAACGTCTGCCTGAACCGGGAGTGCCACAGTGGCTGAACACAGTGACAACAATATAAATCCTTTCCTGAGCCGCATAAGAAATGGCTCAATATGTGTATGGGGTAGATATTTCATAGCAAAACTCCGTTAATGCGACATAAAATAACCGGAAGATACCTGTATTACCGGTAAATCAGGCAAGCATCAGAATGGTATTAAGGAATATTTAAAGAAATGAAGTTAACCGTAGTCTTAACTGTCTGCATTGCAGTAATAATTTCCACGCTAATGCCACTGGCAATTCTGGGATACCTTTACTTACATCAGGAAGATGACCATAAAATTGTCGCAATTTCACAGGGAACACCCTCTGGAATTTTCAATCCAGAACTGCTTTCAAACAGATTAATAAAATATGACATAGACAATGCCATTATTTCAGAAAAGAAAGGCGCGTTTGCTTTTGGTAATGTAAATGCATTCCTCACCGAAGTACAAAGAAGTTGCAGTCCGGCATTTACAAACATGAATTACCTGTCCTGTTCAAATAAAATACTGAGCAGGCATTTTTTCTACCATCCATCCAGAAACGTCTCCGCTGGCTGGTCTGCTCATTTTTCAGATTGTGACCTCAATGTGTATCTTCTTATGGATGCCATGAGACTAGCCGATAAAGAGTCCAGAATTGTATACGCACCAGGACATGCATTTCTTGCGTTCGCAGATGAAGAAAGTGGTGCTGTAGATTACTGGGAGACGACTACTAATCACAACTCAGGTATTCGGGCAAACCTTACGGATGATTTCTACAAGAAAACACCCGCACAGTTTTACTACGACCCCGTCTCTGTGGATTTTGCCGAAGAGTTTTATCCTGTAGTCGTTGCAGAAGACATTCCATCAACTGCGACCCGTGATAGTGTTATGTCCTATGTGCAAAAAGAATTCTCCGATAATCCTTTTGCTCAGGATATCTGGTATAACAATAAAAAATTAATTACGCGTGAAGACGCTGTGAAGATTGCAAAACTGCTCCAAACTGATATCACATCGTCGACAAAATCAAATATTCTCTCACAGTATTTAATCACACATAATCAGGAGGAAAAGGCTCGTCAGGTTATGAAGAGCGTCGTGAACTCTAATTGTGGAAAAACCTGCTTAAAAATCAAATCAAGTTTATTCCATGCATATATTATCCCGGAAAAAATAAGTAACGCCCTTGACCAGAAAGGGCTGTACTTACCATTAAACACCATCATCATTTCACTTTTCTTTTCGGCTTTTTTTTATGCGCTGACAATTATCATCCTCTTTGACAGTTTAAGACCAGCGCGCACCAGACAAGCAAGTAAAGAACAAGGGAAGTCTGCAATTCTTGCACCGGAGTAAATCTCTGCACAAATAAATAAAGTGACATCAGCAGGCTGACGATTATCGGGGAACCGAACCGGATGATAAGCCTGCTGATGCTGGTTGTTTTTCGGATGCGATAACCGGCGATACAGTACATCAGAGGAAGGAATGAAAATAACCATCCCAGCAGGCTACAGAACCAGAGTCTGGACTCAGCAGTGAATGCCACCTCCGCCGGTAAGGCATCCGTTTGTATACCACTAAAAAACAGATACGTGACCACCGCAACGTAGGCCACGCATGGCAATACAGGTAGCCGCTTAATCATGGCGCACCGCCTCTTTCTTCTTGAGAGGGACGGCACTTTCGTTCCGGATCATCCGGTGGTAAAGCCCTGTCCCCAGCCGGGTTACCAGAAGCAGAAAACAGTGGAGTGCCAGTACCGTAACCACGCCGCCCATGATCCCCCACAGGAGATACTGCGGATAATGGATGAGCACTGAGAGCGTAAACTGTTCAGAACGGGCCAGGGGGGGCTGCTTAGCCATCATGACGCTCAACGTTTTGTCGGCCCACCTCGCGTAGATAAGGTCGACCACGCCAAAGAAAAGGAAGCTGTACAGCAGCTTAATCGAAAGTAACGCCTCCCAGCGCCGGGTCTCTTTATCCTCCTCATCCTCCCGCATTGATGAAATGAACCGACTGCGGATAACGGATTTCAGTCTCGCGAATGTCATGCGATTTCCTCACGGTTTTTTTGAGAAAGGGTCAGACGGCAGGCGTACAGACCGGTGGTGGTGAAAAAGAAGCCGGCGCTCAGCGAGATAAGGAGAAGAACCGGTAAATCCTGCAGGTACATCGTCAGGTCAGGACGGGAAAACGCCCGGACCACTCTGGCCGCGAGCAGGCCGTAAAAGACGGCGGACACAAGCAAGGTGACGCTGAATAACAGCCACACGCGCTCGGTACGCGACAGCGCATACGAATTTTTTGTCATTTTGTAGTCCGGTTGTATTACTGAGGCGTCACCTGCGCACTGGCAGGCAATGCAGGCAGAGCGCTGGGGTCGACGTTATCCATATCCGCCTGAATCAGGCTGGCCCAGCGGTTTTCGAGTGCCGGGATTTCCATCATCCCCTGCGTCAGCGGATACGCCTTGAGGGTATTGACGTTCACCACAAAGGCCGTCGGCGTGGCGATCGGCAGACCATTGCCAAAGAAGGTGACTATCTCATCGGCAATCGGTGAGGCCGGGTCAGTCTTGCGCGGAACCAGCGGGTTTGGGTAAGACCCGTCGCCGCCCCCGTCCAGGGTATAGGGATAAACGCGGATGTTGTGCGCATCGGCCCAGCCCTTGAGTAACGGATCGAACTTCGCGCTGTACTGGCAGTGGGCCTGCATAAACAGCACGACCGCATAGTCCTTCATGTTTGCCCGTCGACCGTCCGGCAGCTGCATCAGGCTGGGAGGCAAAACCGCCGGACTGGCAACGGGATTGAGGCTTGTTAGCGGACTGACTTTGGCGGACTCCAGCGCCATCAGCTCCTCGCGAGCGCCGGCACTGGCCAGCATGGGGAGACAACACAAGAGCGCCGTCATGACACGTTTACATTTCATGACCCGTCACCCCGCTGCGTTTTGTGCGGCGTTCCCGCAAGGCAACAAAACCGGCACGCATAACCATCGCACCGGCGATACCCCAGAGGGCATAGCTCAACCATACCAGACCTGTCTGTGTTCCGCTGACAGACAACGTCATCAGCTCGCTCAGCACCAGAGCCATCGTGCCCCAGAAGATGAAACCGGCCAGAAGATTAATGTTCATCGGATTGTCCTTTTTTAAACAGTAGCGACCTTGTGTCTGAGAATGACCGTGCTTTACGACGCCGGGTCACCAAAAAGCCTGACAACGCGCCAGCCAGCGCCGCAATCATCCAGAAATTGAACAGCACGGCATCCGTTGTCCGTATCCAGGGGGCACTGTCAACGGGTTCAGGATGACAGAAGGATAATGCTGACTGGAGTGGGGGGACATGCTCTCCGGTGTGGGGTATGCGGGGTTGCAGGTCGGTGACAACCGTTTTATTAATGCACTGCATCACCTGCCACGGAAGTGCTCCGTCCGTCAGGCGACGGGCTTCAGTCAGAAACTGCTGCGACAGCGAACCGTTCAGCGCGGCGACCACTACCAGGGCATACAGCGCCAGAGCCGGCCCTAAAATAAAGGTGTACAGGGCAAACCGCCCTGCATCACGGATGAGGGTAAAAAGTGTATTTTGCATAAGTGTCTCTCAGGAATGGGGTTTGAAGCCGGTGGCCACGTTCAGGAAGCGCTTTGACAAATCGTCCTGCGTCATAAAGCCGTAAGACAGGGCGCGATATTTTTTACTTTTCCCGTCAACCAGGAACAGGGCCGGATAGTGAGAGATGTTCATGGCCCGGGACTGCCCACTGTCCGGACGGCTTTGCGGTAACGTTGCCGCCACCTGCCCGTCGACCGACACGGGGATGAGGGATATCCCGTTCGTTTTCGCAAAATCCGCCACCACGCCGGCCATCTGCACATCAATCGGGTCACTGCCCCGGTAGAAGTAGAACAGACCATATTGCTGAGACAGCTGCGCGACCGCGCTTTGCTGCGTCTGCTGATCGCGCGTCTGCACGAACGGGGCCATGCTGTTGTAGTGCGGGTATTCCAGATTGTAATCCAGATCCGGATGACTCAGCTGGGCCGCCGCGAATGACTGACTGAACATGGAGCCCCGGTCAGTCCAGAACTTCTGCCAGCGCAGGAACGTCGCCGTGTTCTCCCGCGTGGGGTACAGGATGGCGCGGTTAAGCGCCTCCATCGTGTAGCCCTTCAGCACCTTTGCCTGCTCCAGCGCGGTCATTTTGCTGAGATCAGGAATGGTCGTCGGCGGCGCGGGTTGCTGAGGTTTCGGGTGCTTATCAGGGGGCGTTTTCGGTTCGTTATACCAGGACCAGCCGGTGAACGGGTCGGCGGGGGTCACAATCTCCTCCGCAATGGCTGGCAGACTGGTCACGACCATCAGCAGGCCGCACATCAGTCTTTTCATTTATTGCCTCCCTGCTGATTCACCTGCGCCGCAATACGTTCTTTAATGAGCTTCACCTGCGCTGATGTGTCGGGGATCTTCTGGTTTTTCATCAGGTCCTCGTAAAAATCAGAGAAGTTAATTTTGTCGAAATCGATGCTCTGCAGTTCAGGAATGGTAATGCCGCGACAGTTCGGGCTGTCACCGCTGCCAAACTTCACGCCCAGCTGGTCACGTCGCCCCTGCTCCTGAATGATGCGCGCCAGTTTCCCTTCGAATACGCAGTAGACCTGACTTTTCTGGATGCAGGCCCCGAGCACCTGACGGTCACAGCGCTCACCGACAATGACCGTCACTTTCTTCGCTTTCGCTTTGCCGATGGCCATCTCATTAGAGTTACAGGCCGCCAGCCCGGAATCCTGCCCCCAGCCAGAGTCTTTGCAGCAGTTCGAGAACCCCGCGAAAGCCTTACGGCAGCTCATCGCCTTGCCGGTAAAGGCTTTGATATCTATCTGGCTTTGATCGTCTTTGACATCATCCGCCGCAGAGGCAAGACCGGCCAGTTTGGCCACCGCAACGTCAAAGCCGCTGCTCCCTGCCCCGTTGGCTTCATTGCAGTCCCCGGTCTTACAGATATAGTCCCCCCCACACACCAGACCGCCTGACTGATAAGTCTTCTGGCACTGATATGTGTAGCTCATGTGGGTACACTGTCCGTCGGTGCTTTCCACGCATCTGGATGCGGAGGCCGTACATTTCGGGTCTGTCGTCAACGTGCCGCAGTTGCCGGGGGAGTTTGACGGGACGACATAGTTGTCGGTGTATTGCCAGCAGTCGCTGTAGACCTGATAGCTCTGGCCATTGTTCACCACCGTTTTATTGCCGCCGGGTGTCGTACAGGTGGATGTGGTCTTTCTCGCTTTCGACATATCCAGACCGCAGGACGTTTTCCAGGTCACATCGGGGACAAACGTTTGGGTCACGGCATTCATCGTAATCACTAAGGTCGCGCTAACCCGACCGCTTTTAAAACCTTCGATAGTGTCCCTGATGTGTGACTCGCAACGATCTTTATTCCCGCTCGTGCAGGACGTACTGGTATAGGTTGCAGCCGGTAATGGAGTATTATTAACCATCTGATAGCCCGCTGCAGCCGGGACTGCCCAGTCAAACTGTTTACCAATCATCTTTTCACTGATGCCCCAGAAGTTGATTTTGCCGGCTTTGGTATCGCCCTCCTTCCAGTAAAAATGTGCACTGATAATCGGACCCGTTTCGGTAGAGACAAAGGCGAAGCTGAACGAAGAGCCGCCACCATAAGAAATGACGGCATCCGCTGCATTCAGGGTCAGCGTTTTCTGAACCGTGGTTGTGGTCGTATGCCCGCCGGCCGTGGCGGTACGGGTACAGGCTTCGACTGACGCGATATCCTTATCACACTGGAAATTCTCGAAAGTCGATTTAGATACGGTGACTTCAGTACACTGTTTGTTTGTTCCGTCCAGCACCCCTTCCGACCCGGCTTCCGCATTTTTACCAATGGTAATAAAGGGGGCGTTGGGGTCGATGGTCGGGACGGGGTTGCTGTTGCCTGAACTGATGACGGACTGTGCCGCATCATTTCCCGCCAGCGCGGCCTGTCCTTTATCAGACAATCCGCCGTCGCCCCCCTGAACCCCACCGTAATAGTCACTTTCTGGCGGTTTCGCGCTGTAGCCCGGTATCGAGCCGGTCACCGCGTCCGGGTTTTTCAGGCTGCCCGTGCCGGCCGAGGCATTGCCCTTCCCGAAGCTTGCCCCCGCTTCAAAAGCCGGGTCAGCGGACAACACAAGACATGGCGTCATCAGCAGCGCCGCCAGCATCAGTCGTTTCATTTCCCGTCCTCCAGTATCTGTTTCGCCGTTGCGGCGCAGTCCCCGCTCTCGGCCACTTTCTCCAGCGCCTGCTTCAGCGGGAGGCTGCCACGAATGACGTCAAAGCGACCCGGGCAGGTCACCACCAGAGCCGGGATGGTCGTGATGTGGTACTCGGTGTACAGCGTGGGGTCGATTTGCACCCCGATATTCTTGTCCTCTTTCGCCAGCTCAAACATGGCTGAGGCCGTCTGGCGCAGGTCGTTATTGACCAGCCCGCGCAGCGTTGCCGGCACACCGTAGCGATTTGCTTCTTTCAGCATCGGGAGTAGTCCCTCGCGTGGCAGACCCAGGCTGACGAAATACATGGCGGGAAAGGTGCGTTTTTCACCGCTCTCGCGTTCAGCCTGTTGCCGGGTAATATCACCCTGAAGACGACTGACCAGCGCTTCCTGTTGTGCTGGCAGCTGCATCGTCTGCCCCTGCAGACGCTGTTTAAGACTTTCAAGAGGCTGTTGTTGCTGTTTCATCCAGGCCATATCACCGGCAGACACGCTGGCGTTTTCGCTGGCCAGTGACGCCGGGGCGCAGGCGAGAAGGACGCTGAGGAGCAGCGCCCGGGAGAGTGTTTTATGCATGACCTGACCTCACGAATAGACGCAGTTACGTTTGCGCCAGAGCAGATATCCGAAGTTTTTCTTCGATTGCGGGGAGTTATGGGGCGTGCCCCACGTCTGGGTGCTGGCACCGAACGCGTGGCAGCTGTTGGTTTCGGGGTACATGTTCACCATCTGATAGCGCCAGCGTTCTTTCGGCACGATCGGGGACGGGTACTGATAGCAGACCGCATAATCCGCCCCGACCGTGTTCATCACCAGACCTTCGCGGTGCAATTTGAACGCCATGCGCTCGCTGACCAGAAGCGACGATTCCAGGGGAGAAAACTCGCCGCTGGTAAAGCCGGTGAACGGGTACATGCTGCCCTGACTGCCGGCACACCAGAACAGGGGGGAAAGCGGCACCCCGGCGGTGCTGGCCACCGCATCCGCTGCACAGGCGGCCTGGGCAATCAGATTGCCGAACAGCGCGGCCTCCGGGTTAATCATCATCGACAGCGTACTGTCATTCCAGAGCGGATCGACTTCAGACATGTAGGCGATATCCATATCCCCGCCCTGGAAACAGCCGGTACTGGTCATGATGCTGAGCCAGGAAATCAGCGGGTATTTGTACCAGTGGACGTGGTAGAACGCGCCGGCTGCGGGCCGGTCACTCTGCCCGGCCGTTCCGGTTCCTGTTCGCCCGAGATCAATCTTAAAGCCCCCCATATTCACCATAACGCCGGGTTCACGGGTCACGTCCGTCATGGCCGTTGGCTCCCAGTAGCCGATGGCCAGCCCCATGCGGTAGAGGACGCCATAGGAGCAAATCTGGATGGGCATCGACGGGTTACTGGTGTCCGGCTGCGGGCCGGATGCCAGCTTGACGCTGCCGACCGACATCGGGAACAGACATTTCCAGCACACGTCCGATATCGGGTTCACCCACCGCCCCTCGCCGGCATTACTCGTCGCAGCTGAGGCGGAAGACAACGACGCCGTCCACCACGAAACGGTCAGTAACAGGGCAGTCAGACAGGCTCTGAAGGTCATTGTGCCTCCCGCAGCCAGACGCAAAGCGGTCCGTCTTCCGAGTCATGGATGGAGCCAATAAACCAGCCGTCACCCGCCGGTGCGGAGGGCTGCCACTCGTGCATGCTGCTGAATCCGTTTTCCCAGGCCTTTATGACATGGGGAGGCGCATCGTTTTCCATCCAGCGCGTGGCGCAGGTCAGGTTGTGCCGGCGCAGCCAGTCGCCAAATTCTGACGGTGTGGCTTCATCGTCTGCAGGCTGAAAGTAATGCGGGTGAGTCCAGAAGCCGTTGCGGTCACGGGTGACCGCAACCGGGCTGATATGTTCAGGGTGAGTCATGGGGTATCTCCGGAGAGCCACAGCCACCGGACCGGCGGGAGGGCGATAAGAAGGTCAGTGTTTGGCTGGAGGCAGTGCGGCCCGGATAACCAGGGCCATGCGCTGTTCGCAGGTCATTTCGTGCAGGGCGAGAAGGCCGGCCCGTAACACAATGGAAGGGTAGAAAAGAGGGTTTTCCTGCAGAATATCTTCCAGACGTGAGGCGGATTTTTCGTCGTGGCGAACAGATGTTACGGCGACATTCCGGCCCTTTTCACCATCAGGGTCTTTTTTCATGGCGTTACCTTGTCAGGTGTTAAGAGGAAACCGTGACGGCAGTCAGGCTGAGGCGGAGCGCAACGCAGTGAGCACCGAACATCCTGAATGGCGTGGCGGTTAAGTCAGTGAGATAAAGAAAAGTATTCAGAGGGGCACGATAATAAGAAGGTTATTCACTGCCGGTTGCCGGCGTCGATCGGGTGATGTACCAGCCAGCTTTTTCACTCCCGGCAACCAGCAGACAAAACCACTGATGTGAATACCCTGCCCTGGCGCATTCATCCGCTTTTTCTTCCAGCATCGTGTCTGACTGCAGCGGTGCCATATAGCGCTCACGCGCGATCATAATCGCTCTGGCCACCTGACATGTGCTTTCACTGTCAGGGACAACATGCCGCGAACTGTCTGCTGTCAGCTCGTATCCCTGCGCAAGCAGCGCTTTTTCAAACTCCGAGAGCAGAAACTGATAGTAGTCGCGGTTGGCAAACAGATGGACCGCCTCCGCATGCTGCTGACCGCCGAATGTCGGCGGAGAGGAAATGCCGGGTTTCCCGTATTTCATTATCTTCGCCAGTCTTTTTTTGGCTGCGGCTTCGCTCCGCATCTGGGCAACAATCCAGACCCCCAGCCCCAGCGCCACCGCGCAAAGTCCCGCTATTCCTCCCGTGTCATTCAGGCAGACCAGCACCCCTCTCAGCGACTCAGGCTGGCTGAAACAGCTGATTATCGCCATTCATTCATCTCCGCCATTTTTGCCCGGATAAGCCCGACCAGGTATTCCGGAAAGCGCTCGTCGCGGATTTCGGGCTCAGTAAATGCCTGTTGATTTTCCCTGCACCAGTTCAGCCAGGCCTGTGTTGCCAGTATTGGACTCCAGGACTCAATTTCGGGGTAGAGCGCTTTGAGTCTTTCCGCCGTGCCGCTGCGGGAGATCACACTGGACGTTTTACGTCGTGTTGTGGAGCTTTTATCCCTGCCTGACGCAGCATTACGCATCTCAGGGAACAGGTCACCTAATGTGGTCGTGGTCATATTTGAGTACCTTTAATTGATTTTGGCGTACATCATCAGAACCGGCCCGACCGGAACATAATGATGTAATGAAAAAATGCAGAGGCTCATGGCCATGAGCTCTGATATGCGTAACGCAATCACAACGGTTATTCGTGAGGTGCTGACGATTAACCGGTGGAAGTGATGCCCTGAAGATGTGACATAGTGGTGTTCAGTATCAGCCAGACCATTCCTGGCCAGAGCAGTGACTCGCATATAAGCTTCACCGTCGCTCTTTTATCTGATGCACATGCCTGGTTGCTCTTTCGTGCTCTGTCCATCTGCAGAAAGACGCTTAGCTGAACCAGTGCGATCATTGCTGACAGTACCGGATTCCAGGGCCATTCCCACACCTTCAACCAGACGAAATACCCCACCTGCTGCAACAGCGTGAAAAGGGTTAGTCCTGTGGCGAACCTGCGCTCGACTGTTTTCGTGGCTTTAATGACAAACCCTGATGTCAGCACACAAAGAAAAATCGTAATTGCGACGCTGGCTATCATCTATTGCCTCCTGTGACATAAATCATATCCACCCTTATCACATGGCCGCCGCACAGGGTGCTGGCCGAATGATATACAAACCAGGTGGTGTCTCATCTGATAGCCATCCAGATCGGCAGCCAGCAAACGCCTGTCAGCACCATGCACAGGGCATACATCAACAGGTAACCCGGTGCGGAACGTATCCCGAAATGCACTCTCATTTTCCGTGTGTCTTCCGCGAGGCGGGGGGAATAACACTGGGCAAGCATGATCCCGCCCGCAATCAAAAGCCCACTCCCGTCCCTGTCCAGGGGTATGACATGAAGGATGCCGGCCTGCGCAATGCCTGTTATGACCCCACACTGCATGCCCTGCCAGCGCAGATTTTCAGACAACCCTGCCGTTGCGATAACACACCCGGTCATACCGGCGATAACTGATAAGACCAGCAGGAAGATCATCTTTTCCCTTCCCTGACCGGTATTTCTTCCACCTTCAGCGCACGACCGTCGCGCGATATTCGCACCGGGATGTGCTCGAAACCAAACTTGCGGGTCAGAACACCAGACTGATCGAAGAAAATGCGCTCATCGAGCGCGTCACTGGTCTCCTTGATATTGCCGTTGACCAGGATGACTTTGATGTTCGTCTGACCGGCGATCTGCTGTTTCGCCCATGCAATCTGCTCTTTGTCGTCCCCGTCGATGAAATACAGCACCTGGCTGAACGGGACCTTATCGAGCGGATTAACCTGATCCCCCTTGCGGGCAATGATAGTGCCCTGCATATCGGTGATGGTTTCCTGCACTGTGAAGGTCGGGTCAAACGCGAAGGCACGGTATTTCAGGGCACGGGTCAGACCGTCGACCGGCTTCGGGCGAACGGCATTCCGTTTCACCCGTTCCGTCGCTTCGTTTTTGAGCCGCTCCAGTTCGCCCGACTGCTCCATTCCCTTGAGCCGGTCCTGAATGAAGACCAGCATGTCCTGCTCGGCCGGTTCAAAGACATTGCCCCAGGTGCCGAGGTCTTTCGCCCCCGCACTGGCTGAGAGGATCAGCAGCGTGAGGGCGCAGCGCGTCAGTTGCTTTTTCACTGCCCCTCCTGAATGCGCCGTGAGATATCACTGCGGATCTCAGCCGTGATATCCGGCTGAGGGCTCATGACCGCCGGTTTAACCAGAATGATGGCGTTATGCGTGGTCTGCCATGCATTCAGGCTCTCGCTCAGCGCGGCATTAAACCGGGTTGTCAGCACCTTTGCTTTCCCCTCATCCAGGTTCAGCTGGGCTGACTGCTGGATAAAAAGGTCTACTGTGCCTTTCATATCGAACACCACCACTTCCGGGGCGACGGCTTTCGCTGTCACGTATGCCACGCCGGTCATCGCCAGCAGTCCCGCCAGACCTAGCAGCGCGCCTTTCACCCATCGTGAGGCGATAAAGCTGACTAGCTTAACGCCGTCCCGGACGGCATCACCGTCATACGGTTTTTCGTTGTTCTCACTCATGCGGCTTTCACCCATTCTTCAAGTTCAAGGAGTTCCGGACCAAACTTCTTCTGGGCCAGCAAATAAGCCGCTTCTTCAGCCGTGGAACCGGCCCGCTGCGCTTCCTGCATAAACGCAAAGTCCTCACCGCGCGAGCTGAACATGGCACGCGTGACGGGATCGACGAACAGGCGGTGGAACGAGCTGAATTCCCCGGCACTGACCAGCAGGGAGCTGTAGCCTGTCAGAAGCGCGGGCTGGAAGCCCCGGATGACTTCTTTTTCCATGTCGGAGAACTGGTCCGGGTTATCTGCGAGGTACTGTTTAAAGGCCCGGGTGTCCTGCAGCAGCGTGATTTTGGTCGAGCTGTTGTTCCAGGCCGCTTCGGCTTCCTTACTGGCGCTGAAGTCCTTGATGCCCTGGGTGATGGTAATAAACGCCCCACGGTGACGGCGCACGGTACGGTAGCCCGTCTCGATAAAGCGTGCCGCATGCGGGTTGGAGCCGCCGAGCAGACGCCAGGCCTCGTCAATGATGCAGACTTTCTTGAGGTCACGCGGGCTGTGGTACATTTTTTCCTGAATCGCCAGAATGAGCGAGAACAGGATGGAGGAGAGCAGCTTCGGCTTGTCTTCCAGACTCAACAGCTCGAGCACCGCAAAGCGGGTTTCGCCGTCGAGCGTCGGAGAATCGGCATTGAAGTATTCACCGTCCGGCCCCCAGGTGCAGTACGTATCCAGCAGCATGGCCAGTTCCGCGAGGCGGGAAATAATGGTGGGCTTGGCGGCATAGGCCGCATTGACGTCCGGGTCGGTCAGATAGTTGTGCACATCATCGATCCGCGCTCCGTGCTGTTTTTTCTCCCAGGCCGTCATGACCGCTTTTTGCAGGATAGCTTCACAGACCCCGTCGAGCGGCTCTGTGGGGCTGGCCAGTACGGTCAGCAGGCGCACAATCCCTTCGGCGGACTGGTTAATATCTTTCACGTTGGCAAACGGGTTAAAGCGCAGCTTCGCGCCATCGAGGTAGACGCCACCGGCCTGATGACAGTAGTTTTTGTAGCTGTCACCCATATCGATAACCCAGGCAAACCCGCCGGCGTTCAGCACGTCGCGCAGGACCCCCTGCGTCAGGAATGACTTCCCTGCCCCGGAGGTGCCGGTGACCGCGATATTGAAGTTGGTGCTGCCGTTCTCCTCCCCGAACATGTCAAAGAAGGCCACCTGGTTACGGTAGGTCGGCAGCGGCATCCCCACATGCGACAGCTGGCGCTCGGCAACAACCGGCATCAGGTTCACCGCGTTCCAGGATTTGCAGCGCAGCGTGGACCCGGTCATCTTCAGGTCTTCCCACATCCCTTCCTGCATCATGAAGGGGAAGCAGCCCAGCCAGTTGCGCATCTGCTGATACTGAACCGTGACCATCTCCAGATCGTTCTTACGGAAGACGTTCACGGCAGCCAGCTCACAGTCCTGCGCATCGATATTGTTGTCCGGCGTGAACAGGGTCAGGTTGAGGTACGTGCGGCAGAAGGCAATCTCGTTACTGGAAAGCTGCTCACGGTTGCGACGCCACTCCTCGGCCTGGCGTTTCGTACCCGGAAAGAGCTGACCATAGGCTGAGTTGGCTTTTTTCGACAGATCCATGTCCTTACGCAGCGCCTCGTTTTGCGTGGCGGTCTGCTCTTCCAGTTCGGTGGTCCAGCTGAGCATAAACGGGCACGGGATGCCGAGGTCCGGGAAGCGCAGGTTCTGCAGGTTATCGGCCCCCTGCCACAGCGCAAACCGTTTGGGGCTTTTGGCGAGCTGCATATTGACCACGCGACAGGCCGAAGCCGGCAGACGCGCTCCGTTATCCTCAATACTTTCCGGCAGTACGACGCGAATGTAGGACGGCCTGACACGCACATCGATGCCCGGATCAACTATCTGACGGTTGAGCTTTTCATCTTCGTTGTAGTCCCCGCTGGAGGTCATCACCTGCTCCTGGCGGTAGTTCATCATCTCGCGCATGACCGAGAGGAACGAATTGACGTGAGTGTTGATCGTTTCAATGCGCGCAGCCCCCAGCGAGGAGCGAATTGTGTTACGCACCTGCACCAGATCGTCCATCACCTGCTGGGAGAAGCGTTTAGCAGGTTTCCCGTAGACAATGAATATCCGGTAGTTACGCAGATACAGCGGGTATTCACGTTCGTTAGCCAGGCCCTTCAGCGCCGATCGCTGCCAGAAGGCTTTGGTGATTTTGTTCAGGTACTCGGACATATCGCCTTTCCACATATCGCTACTGACACCACGGGCAATACGTTCCCCGACACACTTGCTGGCAAGCAGGATGACGCTCACCGGCGTTTTGCGCGGCAGCTTCTTGCGCAGCATGTCATCGAGGGCGGCGATCACCTGTTCGTTCGCACCCGGCAATGGCGCGGCTTCCAGAATAAACCCGGCGCTCCCCTCATTGATGAACAGCTCATTCACATCGTCGTAGTAGCGATACGGCAGGGCAGCCACCAGGGAGGGATAACCCCAGGTCTGCTCCAGATTGGAACGGGCCGTTGCGGCTCCGTCCTCCCGTTTCCGGCTGTTGACCAGCCCCATCAGGTTGTCTAATACGTTCATTCCCCTCCCTCCCCAATCACGCGATAGCTTTCATCCCAGTGGGATTTATTTTTCACAAACTCCACCACGGCAGGCTGATGAAAGTTGTCGTCGGTGTCGACCCAGGGGGCAATCCACAGACGCTGAGTCGCATCCGGAATTCGCTGTACCGGTACACGACCCGCCGTATTGACCGGTGTCACCGGGGCAGCATGGCCCGCGCTGGTCAGCGGCGTCACCAGTGAACCCGTCGAACCTGCCGGCGCGGTGGCCAGTGGTCGTGGCGCAATAGGTTTCGCGATGGCGGTTCCGGTTGCTGCGACAGAAACAGGACGCCCTGGATTGACGATCGGCGCTGTATTACGCAGTGCCGGCAGGGTTTCACCCGCAGGCTTTTTTGCGGCTTTATCGGCGGTGAGGGAATCCAGGTTCTTACCCTGCGCAGCCAGTTTATTGGCCTCGCCGGTGGTCAGGCACTGGTCGGTTGCGGTCTTGTTGCAGTCGAAATCAGAATTGAGACCGGCGCAGCCGGTCAGTGCGCTACACAGCAGTGCAGCGCCCATCAGTGTTTTCATGGGGTAACTCCGGTTGATATTACAGGGATATGCGTGAAAGGGGTGATGTGTTGTTCTGATTACCTAGCTGTCCGCCAGGAAATTAAAAAGCACCTGGAATATGCCACTGGCAAAGACGCCTGTGAAAAACCAGTCCAGCGTCAGGAAGTCCGGGTTCATTTGTATGAAAAAGAACACCATTATTGAAGGAATCAGTATGACCCAGGGCGCGAGAGCACCTGCTGCATCCAGGATTTGCTCTTTTGAACCGTGAAAAACCATGGTGGTGTGAATGAGGATGACCAGACTGGCAAGGAGACCTATTCGCCAGTATGTCCAGCCATATTCACCGTAACCGTTTCTAATCAGAACGGCCCACACGGTAAGTTCAATGGCAAAAACCAGTGCCGGAATGGCGAGGTGGCGGACGTCAGAAAGCATGTTGATTACCCCTTGTCATCTTTTTCTGCATGGCCTTTAATAGATGTGCTTCCTTCATTATCTGAAGGTTGCTGGTTCAACATTCGCCACAGACGCCCGCCCGTCATTGACTCACATAACAGAAATCCACTTAAGCCGTTGACGCATAGCCCTCCCAGTCTCAGCCACAAATAAGGTAAGGAAAGTGTGGCAGCCAGCAAAAAGAGGGAAGCGATGAATATCAGGAACGGGTTCCAGCCGCTGGCAGCCCTTAGCAATATTTTTTGAAACTTCATCTGGTATAAAATTGCAGCCTTACGAGTCATCACGCCCTTCCTTATCGCTGATTCTGTGCGGGTTGTTATGAAGGAATGTCCAGTCGGGTTTCACTTCTGGCCAGACGGCCATAGCTTCCTCTTGAAGCCAGGAGCGGAGTACTTCGGCTGAAAAACCTTCCGACCTGACCCGCTCCTGAAGCTGCTCCCAGGCAGCAAGATTCAGTGGCTGATACACCGAGAGGCGCCTGTCCAGTACAGTTGCCCATGTTTCCCCGTATCGCGGAAACAGGCGTTTGCACATCCACAGGCTCAGAGCCACCCAGAATACTGCCGCCAGTATTGATGCCAGCAACTCATTCCTGAAAACATGAAGAATCAGAAAGCCGCCCCCGGCTAACAGGACCATCCATGACATGTAAAACTGCTCTGCGTCAGGTGTTTTCGCACCTTCCTCCCAGCAACGGAGGTCTATACGTATTTTCCTGAGTAACGGGTCATTTACTTTCGCATCACGCATACGAAAATCCTCAGTTAATGGTGTCACCGAGACGCAGCTGGCTGGCCTGGCGAAGCACATCATCGGGATTGATGTTGCCCACTGACGTGGTGCTGGAGGTTGTGGTCTGGCTGGCCGGTTGTGGCGAGACAGCGTTCTGTGCGGCATTGCCGGCTTTCTGCAGCTCCTCTTTCGCCTTCGCGTCCTCAGCATCTTCCAGCGTTTCAAGGCGGAAGCCCTTCTGGAACACAACGGTGACCTGGTTGCCGGCACCAATATCAATGACCGGATGATACTGCTCGGCACGTTTAATCCAGTACTGGCTCACTGTGTCGGCAGCCTTACTCGCACCGCCACCGAAACCTTGTTTGAACACGTCTCCGGCACCCACGTCAGCCGTCGCACCGAGACCCACAGATGGTGTCGCAGCAGACTTGATACCCTCGCCAATACCAGACAGGAATCCGGAAGCACCGGCGTAGCCGACAATCATGCCGTTACGCATAACAGGCTTGCCGCGAATCCCGTTTTTGCCCTGGTAGCTGACGTGCCCCTGGAACTCCATATCGACGTGTTTACCATTCTTCAGCACGCAACTGATGGACTGGGTGCGCACGGTTCCACGCTCACTGGATATATCGCCCCAGACTTCCCCTACGATGAAACAGCCGTCTGCGCTGTATTCCTTGTTGTTAGGCATCTGAATGTTGCCCTGCAGGCGGAGCGTTACGGGACTGGTGTTTTGCTGCCCGGTGACGCTGGCGTTGGCGTCAGCCCCTTCAATCATGACGGCGTCAGAGAAGGAGCCGGACGGTATCCACGGCAGCTTAGTGGGTTTCTTTTTCAGGCTGTCATAGCTGAACTTTGTGGTGGAGAGTCCACCGGTTAATCGCTGGCCGGAGCCGCCCGGATAGAAGCCTGCGCCCTGCCCCATGTTGACACCAGTGGCGGCCGGTGCGTTGGGGGTGACGGAGTATTCAGGCGGTCGGGCCTGACCGGCAGCAACGGGACCGGGGAGTGGTGTTCCGTTCTGGCCAGCAGGTGGTGTCTGCTGGCCCGTGGTCGCGTTGCTGCCGGGGGCTTTCTGGACCTGGTCGGTCAGACGCTGAATTTCAGCGTCCTTCTCGGCCAGCTTCTGTTCGGTGGTGAGCTTGTTCTGGGTGAACTGCTGAGCAAGCGTGGCGAACTGCTGCTCAAGCGCGGAGGTTTTGGCCTGCTGCTGTGCCAGGGCTGCGTCGTTCACCTGCTCATTAAAAGAGGCGGTGACCACGCCGGTCATATTGGGTGCGGCAACCGGTGCGGGATGCTTCTGCTGTTCCTGATGATTTCCGTACCACATCACGCCGCCGGCGGTGGCGGCTCCGACGACGATAAGGCCGGTCAGAATAGCCAGCTGGGTGCGGCGGGTTTTCAGGTTTTCGTTCAGACTCATGAGCGCGGCACTCCGTCATCAGAAAACACAACCCAGGCATACCCTTCGCCACCGGCATAAAGCTGGTTTTGCGAGAGCATGACGGCACGGACCCCCTTCAGCCAGAAGTCACGCTCACGCAGGCTCTGGGTGATGCTGCCGGGGTTATTCATGCGAAAGCGCACGATGCGCAGATGGTTGCCGACAAACTGGCGTTCCGGCGTGAGACGAACTGACGTGGATGGCGTGTATGCCGTCATACGGCTGACGGGATACTCCACATAGTCGTCCGGCACCTGACCGTTCACCACGGCACGCGACAGTGCGACCAGGGTTTTCTCATAGGTCTGCCCTTCTTCCCATGCCTTAGCGTCATCGTTTTTGCGCAGTGGCGGTGACATGGGCGTAAAGCGCAGGGTTTTGCCGTTTCCGGCCTGGGGTCTGACGTTCAGGCTGAGTGAAGAGCCGTGGTCAGTCTGGATAAACAGCGTGAAGTTCTGGCCGACAAGCGGTGAGAGAATGAGTGCGCCGTCGTCGGTGGTGCTCTGGTCGTAGGCACCGGTTGGCCCGCTGATGCTGGTAATTAATTCCCCGTCCACAACAACCTTTGTCGGGTTGGTGTTACTGAGCGTGACATTAAAGGCGGCGTCGTTCTCAAAGGGGATGGCGGCGGGTGCGGTAGCGGCCCGAAGGCCGCTGGTAAAGATTCCCGATGCCAGTAACACAGCAGCAGCTGCCGGTGAAATGCGAAGTTTCATGGGCAGTCCTGTCAGTTGGTGGTGGTAACCGGCTGAAGTTCTTCAAAGGAGTGGAGGTTAATCATTCCGTTTACATAGCTGATTTTCAGTCGGTAGGTTTTGTCCTGGTCCTTCAGGGGGGTGGTAATAGCGCCGTTCGTGGTGGATGACTTCAGCGTGCCGCTGAACTCCACGGAGCCATCGGTCATGACCCGGATATCCTTCGTATCAAACCGGGTAGTGATGCCCCCTTTTTTGATACGTTCAGCTTCAACATCCAGCGCTTTTTTGAGCAGGTCCCGTTCGGCTGAAGGGACAAACCCGAGCAGCATTTTCTGGTTGTTGTCGATGTTTTCCGGACTCACATTCAGTCGCCAGTAAATAAAGGAAGAGGCGAACATGGTCATGCCGGAAGCGTCTGCGCTGACAGCGTCGGAGGTGAACGGCTGGTTATAGGTCATGGGCGTCGTCACTGTTTTCTGAGTGGTTGCGAAATACCACGCCAGAGAACCGGTCAGAACATTTCCCACGCCGCTCAGAACCAGGAGTGAAGCGAGGCCAATAAACGCATAACTGAGTTGTTTATCGCGCTCGCCTTTAATGCTGAGTTTCATGGTAATTACGCCCTCCAGTGCCGGAAACTGGAGTCAGGTATTTTTCGGAAAGTGACTTTGAATAAAAGAGAAGGAAGATGCCAGTAACAAAAATTCAGTAACCAGTAAGAACCTTGTCCTTTTTTCATATACCTGACTGATGCCCAGAGCAGACCCGCTATTATGGAAAGCTCGGTAGACATATTGTTAAGCACCCCGAGGATAACAAGGGGTGCGACAATAATAATTTCGTCTAAAGGCAATCCAAAATAGCGCTCCTGCTGATTGAGCGTTTCCGGGAAGTAGTATTTATCCTCTTCCCCGCTCATCATCAGCTCGCGATAGAGAAAGCGACGCGGGTGAAAATGATACAGGCGACGATGCCAACAAATACGAGTGGGGAGCGGGCTTTAATATAAATAAACAGGCCCATCACGATTTCCGCGATATAAAACCATTTAATTAAAGACGAGCCCGAGCCAAACGTACTGCTTACAGTGGATTGCTGTGATGCGAGTAAATCCGTTCCAGCCGCAAGAGCGGGATGGGCGACCATAAGTGAAATTAAAATCAATCCACCGTTTTTCAGGAACTTTTTCATTTGACGATTTTCACGTGCGCTGCGGAATAAGGACGCTACCGCCCATCCCTTCACGACATTGAGGGCATTACCTTTGATAGACATGCTTGTTTCTCCGGATGTAAACAAAATGTGCGTGCATAAGTGGTTGTTTACGCACGCGATATTGTCCCATGACCCTAAAAAAAAAAACTGTGACACATGTCACACTTTTATAAATGATTAGGAATTATCTGAATATGGATGCGCGTAGGCTTGGTCAGCCAGAAAGTAACCATATTGTTTGTGGGATCTATACCAATGAAAGTAAAAGAGAAAATGTGGGAAGGCCGGGGGCGGCCGCGTAAGTTCCGTCCCGGAGAGGCTGTGGAGTGGCGCCTTCGTGCGCCGGATAATCTGCTTATGGAGCTGAGAATATGTGCCAGGGTGGGGAAAAGGAGCGTGAACGATGAAATTATTGCCCGGCTTCTTTTGTCACTTAATTATCAGCCAGAGCGTTCCGTTATTAAAACAGCGGAAGGAGAGCGGCTGATTTCACTGGCGGTTAAATTCGAGACGTGGCTGGGTCAGTTGCTTGATGGAGGTCATGCTCAGAGTCCTGATGACATTATTCAGGACGACAATGCTGAGCAGCTATGGATGTGGCGCGAGGGTGAGAGAGTTTTACTTCCGGGGAAAACAACGGGCTACAGCATGCGTATTCCGGATAATCTGGCTGAAGAGATACGCATAATGGCCAGAGTGCATAAACGCAGCCTGAATGATGAAATGCTCACAAGGTTGATGAATACTCTGGGTTATTTCACTGAGCGGATACTGGACCAGAACGAGGATGGTCAGGCGCTGAAAGTGCTGTGTATGGAGTTTGAGGTATTCTTAAAAGAGAAAATAACCCAGGCTGAAAAAGACGAGCTGCCGTGGGAGAAAAGCAGCCCGCAGTGATCGATTGTGGCCGGGGATGTCCGGCCAGAACCATTATTTTTCATCAAGTATAAAGTGTTGTTTTTCTGCATTATCTTCAGCGTCGTTGATGGCGCTGATGTTGTTATTAATCAAGTCATCCAGAGACACGCCAGCCGCAGGTCCTTTGAGCGTGACAAATATTTCCGAAACAAGTGCAGTTAAAATCATCATTCCTTCCCGTGAGCCTGACACTTTTTTAATCAGGTCACGTCTGAATCCATCCAGGTCGAAGGTGGAGCCCTCTTCCTTTGATTTGTAGACCATCAGGCCAAGCCTGACCAGCTCATTCACAATAGACGAGTAATTCATGTCTGACGTGGTGGCACCCTTTTGTATCTCTATTTCAAGAATATCCTGTATTTCTCTGTCTATTTTATCTTTGAAGTAGATGTTCTTACGCGGCATGATATTTTCCTGTCGTTTTCATACAGTGCCGGATGCAGCACTGTCAGATGCAATTTTCTCGTTAATCTTATATTTTCCAACTGAACCACACAGAGCCAGCACGGCGAAAAGGTGTGTTAATCCGGCACTGTCAGGTGTGCTATTCCGGCACTGTGATGTGTGTGGATGCAGCACTATGAGGTGTGTGCATCCGGCACTACTATGTGTGTGCATCCGGCACCCTCTGTTTTTAAGTTACTCTAATTATTCAGTACACACAATCCCCACACCTAACAGTGCTGCATCCGGCACTGTTAGGTGTGTTAATCAGGCACTGCAATGTGTGGGGTGACGGCACTGTAAGGTGTGTTAATTAACACACCTTTTCCCCTCATATCTGGAAATTCCGGATTAATTTCTCATTTAACCACTGATTTAAAAGGCAAAATCTGCAAGACGGAGTCTTGCGTGGGGTGTGATGTTTTAAGTGGTGAGTAAAGAGCGGCTCTGAAATACCTGCACCTGGTCTGACTTGTTTATTTCGGCCTGACTGTAAACGCATGATTTAAAGCGCTTCCGCGCGTTTGTAGGGAATTAACTTGATTTGGATGATCTGGCGGGGTATTTTTTATGCGACCTCTCAGTGAGGCTTATATCTCCGTAAAAGGCCGAATAATGAAAATAACTGTATTCCCTGCTGCGCTCCTGGTGCTTTCATTTTCAGCCGGAGCCGCTCCACAGATGTGCTTTGACCAGGCCGGGCACGATTACCGTATTGATCCCCTCCTGCTCATGTCAATTTCAATTAAGGAAAGCAGACTAAAATCAGCGGCGGTAAATGGATCGAATCGCGACGGAACGGAAGATGTCTGCGGAATGCAGGTGAACAGCTCGCATTATGGCAAGCTTAAAAACTTTAATATTACGCGTGAACGGCTGCTGAAAGATCCGTGTATTTGTGTTTATACCGGCGCATGGGTGCTGGCGCACAACTTCAGGTCATACGGGAAAAACTGGGACAGCGTGGGGATATATAATACCGGACCGAGCAAAAAGCTCATCACCCGGCGCAAGGCCTATGCGGAAGACATTAAGAATATATATCGCGTGTTGCTGGCCAGAAAAACGCTTCTCGCGCAACGATCCCCCCAGAACGGAGAAAAGGATCGAACCGGACCGGCATCAGAAACCGCCGCGATAAATTCTGTGCAATAAAAAGCCGCTCATCAGAGCGGCTTAATTTCAGGCTTTCAGTCTGGCGAATTCTTCGGCCATTTTCCATAATGCCTGGTTTAATTTAATGTCCCCGTCGATTCCTGTGACTTCGCGTGTTCGGGTGCGCTGGCCTTTTGCCGTTCTGCCGCTAATCCCGCCTTTGATAACATTCTCCTGAATACGGTTAAAGGTGGTCCATAAATCCGGGCTTTTATCTTCCCAGCGGCGGGACTGTAATACCTGGTCGGGGGTCACGGGTGGTTTTTTCCCGTCATATTTAAAATCCAGGGCAACCGTACTCAACAAACGTTGTTCAGGCTCACTCAGCTGAATGCCTTTCATCATGTCGATATTTTCCGTTACCGCATCAAATGTTTTTAGTACGGTATAAGCGCCCTCGATGACCTGCCCCACAATATCGCCTTTATGTGGCACGCTGATTTCACCGAAATTTTTCCAGGCAACCAGACCATTAGTGCAAATCTGGCGGAACATGCCCGGGATCATCTTATAACTGCTTGAGCCATCATGACTGTTTAACAAGATAATTTCCGGCACTTCTTTTCCGTCAAGTTGATCGTGACGGCGCAGACGTAACATATGTTTTGTAAAGTCGCGTTTTTCAATATCACGGGTACGGGACTGGGTTGCATAATAGGGCTGGAAACCTTCGTCGCGTAAACGATCCAGGAGCACAATGGTCGGAATATAGGTATAACGCTCTGAGCGTGAATCGTGTTTATCTTCAGAAAACGCGCTCGGGACAATGCGTTGTAATTCATCGTTTGTCAGCGGGCGATTCTGGCGAATAGAGGTCGGGACACGATAACGGCTTGCAAAACTGACCATAATATTTACTCCTGAGAAAAGTTAATTAAAGTGGTAATGACACGGAAATAATGTTCTGACGGCACACCGGCAGCGACCGGATAACCGTTTAAACACCACACCGAAAAATAATCCGGGGCGTCTTCATACATAAAACTCAGCTCCACGCTTTCAGCGGGGACGTTAAAAATGGCGGGCTGTGGCTCCCCTTTCGCTGCGTTCACCACCCAGGAAAACAGATCGGCGGCCTGCTCATACGTCAGATCCATGACCGGGTTTTCCCCTATCTTCCTGGAAGATTCGTGAGCGGCGGTTCTGACGTTGACGTTTCGTGTGTGCATCCTGGTTTTCTCCTGTGGTGATGGGTGTCCATCTCCCTGGTGAGTTCTCTCGCGGCAAAGGGCAAAGGAGCGACGGCGAAGGGAGGAAGGAAAGGGGCGCAGACAACAGTTTTTGCGGTCTTTCGCAAAAAGTTTTGGCGGCGTGTATTTAACCCCTTGGATGACGACCCGACGGTGCTACGACAAGCCCTCCGCGGGAGGACGCACGGGGGATGGCTTCACCGCATGAACAGGATGCACACACCCGACACGGCGGAACGGCGTGGCGGCCTTAAAGCGACGGCTTCTCCGTCGCGGTCAGGGCGGCGTGACCGGCACGGTCGCAGCAAGCCAGGGGTTGACCTCAGCCATCAGACCCTAGCGAAGCCCGAACCCCGAAGGGATTCGGCGGAGACTGGCCGGTGCGAAGCAGCTGCCTGGCGGAGTGGGGCTCGACGACTGAACCGCAGCGCGGGTCAGGAGCCGAAGGGGGCCATCGCCCTGCCCGTTTTTCGGGTTATGGACATTGTGATTATCTGGCACGCGATTACCGGACCGGACTGTTCAGCTATCGTGAATAGCAGCGTAACGTCCCGTCTCAACACCGCTGTGAAGCGCGACAGGACGCGCCGGAAACTCGGTTTTATTGTGAAGAAAATGGAAAGAGCAGATCTGAAAGTCAGGTCAGGAGTGATGAAATGACGCATCAGGACACTTATCGACCGCTGCCGCAGAGAGGATATGATCGTCGCTATTTCAGGTAAGAAGGGGATATTTAGCGGGAGGGAGACAGACCGAAGCGCCGGAGGCGCTGCCGTCCTTCCCCCGTTCCCCGGAGGGGAACAGACCTTCCGGGTTGTTCATGCGTGCGGTCGCGCCGGGAAGGATGGAAAAAGGGGCTACCGGCGAACCGGCAACCCCTTCATAAAGGCGCTTCAGGCAAATCCGGACATCATCAGCCCCTGAATGGCGGGGGTTTCCCCCCGCCGGGGTTAGCTACTTAGCGGATTCGTAAGCCATAAAAGCGGCCACCTCCCTGTTCGTGTCCCTGTAACGAATTTCGCAGAGCGATTTGCGCGTCAGGTAAGTGAATATCAGCAGTGTGAGACACACTATTAACACGCACCAGAGCAGGGTATTTCGTGGCAGTTTCATGGCCTTCTTCTCCTTGCCTTGCGGCAACTAAGAGGCTATCCTGATGTTGTCGAGACATACAGGTGGCCTCGTGGTGGTTAATGAAAATTAACTTACTACGGGGCTTTCTGCTTTTTGCCTCACAACACGATAACAAACCACCCGAACATCATGAGGCAAAAAGCCTCAAGCGCCATCGCCATTATATCGTGCTGTGCATCATCTGCCCAGGAATAACACGCTGAAACCTGTATAAATCCTCACCTTTTTCAGTCGTCGTTCAGACTGTCCGGTCCCTGCTCCCAGTCCTGAATCTGCTCCTCAAGTGCCTTAAGATGCTGGTCAACGCTTTCTGCCAGACGATCACTCTCTGTCTCGAGCCAGCCGCTCATGCCGTCCCATTCGCAGGACATCTCTTTCAGCCTGGCGGAGAGGGTTCGCAGTTTATTCCGCTGGCTGCGGGCGACCTTCAGCTCCGTTTTGTACGGGTTATTTCTCATGCCTGCCTCTCCCGTAAGGTCAGCTTGTTCGGAACCTGCCAGCGTTCCGCCTGGCGAACAGGGTCGGGCGTTTCCCGGACGATGAACGGGATTTCATACATCACGGCATACAGCGGCTCGCCGCTCAGACGCAGCCACTCCACTTCCTTCAGCGACGCGAACCGCGTCTGCCAGCGCCAGAACATTCCCGTCAGCGCTGGCGCGTCAAACTCGTCGCTCCACCGGGTGTACCAGGTGCAGACCGATTCCGGAGACTGAAAATTGAGGTCAACTTCAGCCTGTGCAAGCAGGTTCTGGCGCAACTTCCAGCGCTGTTCAACCTCGCGGGACTCCTGGCGAATCTGTCGTGTGGTGCGGATTTCCGCCCTGTGCAGCCGTCTGCCCGTGCGGGTGTGCATGATTTCGGGGAACAGCTCCGCCTGTACATCCAGCGTGAGCGGCAGCGGGCAGGACTCCCCGCCCGTGGCAATCATCATGTCCAGCGCCTCCTCAACCTGCTTCAGGTTTGAATGCCGGTTTTTCGGGACCCAGTTCAGGCCGGGGATCTGACGAGCCACCGTGGCATTGAGGCGACCGCTGCCCGTGAGCACGCGCAGGAAGGTGCGCACGTAGGGCATGGCGGGCAGTCGTGCGCCGCGTTCGCGGGAGGACTCGACCAGACTGATGGCCTGAATCGCGGCCTGACGGGCAGGCTTCTGGGAAACGAGGGCGTGTGAGGACGGGATCATGCTGTCACCTCCCCGCTCATCAGTTTCGCCACGGTACGGGCGGTGCAGTTAAAGCGGCGCATACCCGCCATCTGTGCAATCAACTGGCTGATCTGTTCAGGCTGGAGCGTGTCATTCTGGTACAGGGTACGTACCACCTCCCCCCCGGAGGAGAGCAGGACCAGAAGCCAGTACGGCGACAGCTCGCCGGGACTGCATACGCACAGATGCCAGTCATCACAGCCGTCTGCGCTGAAGCGGCACTGAACGGGGAAGAAGCCACCGAACTCGCTACGGTACTCGGCGCAGACGCGCCAGCCCTCGGGCGTCGCCAGCAGGCCGGTCACGGTATCGCTGAGAGCGCGGCGTGCGTCCTCGCCCTGCTGACGGATGAACTCCATATCGGAGGCGGTCAGGGTATTGATTCGGGTCAGGTCATAGTGCATCGTCATGTCTGTATCCGCCGCCCGCAGGCGGCGGCCTCCGGTTTACGCAGCGTGGTCAGTGATGTCAGCGACGGTTTCAGTGCTGTCTTCGGCCTGAGCGGCTGACGCAGGGCGCACCATCCAGTCAGGCATCCAGCCCACCGCATTGAGATCGACGGCGGCGGCCTGTGCCGCATCCCGACGTTTGAGCTTCATGACTTCCCCCGCACGTCCGGTCAGTCCGGCGCTCTCATAGGCTTTGCCGATCTGGGCAATTTTGAGCTTGCCGAAATAGTTCTCCGCGTCAGGCTGCCACCACGTGCGCAGATCGAAGTCCAGCGCGGCTTCCAGCCCGTCCAGGGCGCTTTTATCCGTGCGGTTATACAGCCGCTCCTGAATGCCATCGATACCGTGCGCCGCGCAGAATCCCAGCAGAGTGTTAACCTCCTCCGCAGACCATGACAGCAGCCAGGTAAACCCGAGATGCCAGTGTTCAGGCAGCGTCGCCTGAAACGTCGCTTTCTGCGTCCTCAGCGCCGTCAGGGCTTTTCCTTCCTCACCGGACGGTGCCAGCGAGGCGAGGTGATACTGGTTTGAAGATACAGAGGCTTTCAGGGGTTCACTGCGCTGACCGTGGCGGCGGTCAAACAGCCCGAGACACAGCGTCCACGTCAGGAGTGCGACCGATACATCGGGGCGTCCAGCCAGTTCGGCCTGAACAGCCAGCGTGCGCTCGGCTGACATGGCTTTGACCAGCGTCGCGGGATACGCATCGGCAGGAATGTCCGGCGTGGTGTACGTCACCACGTTATCCCGCCGCGCCTGAAGGGCTTTTTCTTCCTCCTGACGCTCCTCATCCGTCACTTTGTGAATACCCGCCTGAACCTTAAAGTTCCCGCCATCCCATGACACCCAGACGCCGTGTGCGGCGCGGAATTCTGGTGTGGCTTCGCGGTACGTCGCCTCACAGACAATGTCGTCAATTTCCTGCTGGAGAGCATATTCGTCATCGTGGCTGTCGGTGGCTTCCATTTTTTCTTCCAGCTCGCTGACGCGCTGTTTTTCTTCTTCAGTCAGGACGGCGTCTGGCATGGCAACGCGGTACTGTTCACGGTCGGTCACGTTGTCGCCCAGCTCGCTCATGCGAAACTCTGACCAGCCCCAGCCCTGCTCCTGCTGGATACGCGCCGCCAGTACCGTCAGCTTGCCACCCAGCAGGGATTTTACCTGTGCCGCGTCGGCAAAGGTGCTGTCCCTGTCGCTGAACAGATCGGCGGTCAGCGTACCGCCAGCGGCGATATACGCCTCCTCGCCCACAAATTCAAACATCGGGTGACTGACCGCCATCTTGTCATCCGTGACCATTTTGCGCAGGGTCTGCACGGCAGGGTCACGCCACTGTTCCACGGCTTCTTTCCAGACCTGCTCCTGACGCTCATGGGTGTCGGCAAGGGTCAGTGCTTCGCACTGCTCGAGGGAGATTTCATCCCGCGCCAGCGTATCCAGCAGGGAGGGGGCAAGGTTTGCCAGCTTCAGGCAGCGCTGAACGTGGCGCGGGGCATAGCCCAGCAGGGCGCTGATCTGCGAGACGGTTTTGCCCTCCTGCTCCAGCGTTCTGAAACCGACAATCTGCTCGGCAGGGTGCATGTTTTTACGCTGACCGTTTTCGGTCATGGAGGCCACCACCGCCAGTTCCAGCGGGATCACCTTCACCGGAATAAATGGCGTATCCGCATCGGTAATCCCTTTTTTGACCAGAATGCCCGTTGCCCTGCGACGCCCTTCCCCGCCGACCACACCGACTGAGCCGTCAGGCAGTTCCACGCCGATCAGGTTCTGGAGGATACCCACGGCCTCGATACTGTCAGCCAGTTCTTCCACTTCCTTGTCCGTGTGGGGGCGTCGGCGCACGTTCAGATCCGTGCGGGACAGGCGTGAATACGGCATCAGTTGTACGGGGGTCGCTATCAGCACCTGTAACAGCGTCGGGTTTGTAGGCTGTGCGGCGTCAGGTGCAGCTTTTTTGCTGCGGGTGGATTTTACGGATTTGTTTGCCGTAGAATGGGTGGTGACCATGATTTTTACCTCTTAGTTTAAGTGATGGTTCGCCGTGGCCGGAGGGCTATCCGGTCACGGCACTCGGTTAATCGGTGATACGTTTCGGGTGTGCGACCAGCGCACCAAAGGACGGACAGGCATCGAGCACCTTCATCATCGCGCGGGCACTTTCCAGCATCGCGGTATCCGACGCAGTGGCGCGGTTTTCACAGACCGCGATCGTTGCCAGCACCCCAGCCTTAATGTCAGAAAAGCGTTCGTGCGTTCGGGTGCTGAACAGGACGCGCTTCCCCCCCTCCATAACCTGCCAGTTCGTGCAGTCGTTGAAGCGTGTGTCCACGTTGTCGAATTCCACCACATGCGTGTCGGTGGCCTGAATACGCAGCAGTGCGACCATGTCACGGCTTTCGCCTACCTTTTTCGGTGATGTTGCAGCTTTCAGAACCTGCATTTTTGTCTCCTTCTGTATTACGTGACTGATGGGTTTTCTGAGTCCCTGAAAAAAACCCGTCATCAGGGATTTGAACAGGTCAATTCTTGTGAACACCTCGCCGTAATGTGTATGCGCTTCTTCAGCCATAGCGGCAGTAAGCTGCGCCTCGTCAGTTGCCACAGAGAGCTGGCCTTTAATCCGGCTGACCACACGCGCAACAGACATGAGGTTTTGCTTCTCCCCTATCTTCCTGGAAGATTCTGGAGCGGCGGTTCTGACGTTGACGTTTCGTGTGTGCATCCTGGTTTTCTCCTGTGGTGATGGGTGTCCATCTCCCTGGTGAGTTCTCTCGCGGCAAAGGGCAAAGGAGCAACGGCGAAGGGAGGAAGGAAAGGGGCGCAGACAACAGTTTTTGCGGTCTTTCGCAAAAAGTTTTGGCGGCGTGTATTTCACCCCTTGGATGACGACCCGACGGTGCTACGACAAG
>NZ_JAZQNX010000022.1:0-6783 GCF_045627565.1 Lelliottia sp.
GCCAAGAATACCCGCTATCAGCCCTGTGGCACCGGAAGTCGCCCGCCAGAAATCACTGCCCGGACCGTACTCTTTGTCCGCGTTGATGTAACGGCTGTCGTTCTTCACGGCAGCGTTCAGCTCCGCCTCTGTGGCCTGAGGATTTTGCTGGTGCAGTTCCTCTTTTAACGCGGCGTTCTGACCGGCGGCCTTCTCCTCCACGCATTCGCCGTTCACGGCTCAGATTCGCCACACCCTGCTTCTGATTAGCCTGGTGATGGTGCCATTGGTGACAGCGCTGAGCGTGTTGGTGTCATTAACCGTAATGTTACCCCAGTGGATAAAAGAGGCAGGATTCAGCCCCTCCACGCCGTCCAGTGCGATGAACAACGCCTTACAGTGCGGGTTCGGCCGGACGTAGTGCAGGTAACACTGTACCCATCACAGCGCCCGCTCACCCAGGGGATTCAAAGGAGGCCTATTTGGCACACGACTGTGTATACAGTCGGTAACGTGCCTCCCGGGCACGAAAAATATAATGCACAGTTTCATTAAATTGTAATGAATTGCACTAATGTGACGTAATATCTTTCCCTATTGCACTAAATTGCATTCTGTTGCACTAATTCCACCGGGGGTCGGGACTGTGCCCTGACCTGTTTGATCCTACCCGCGAATAGTGGACGCGTGACTAAGTGAGTAAACTCTTAACCAGAGGTGACTCATGACAAAACCAGCTTCAACAAACAAGAAGCCCCGCAAACAGCACTCGCCTGAATTCCGCAACGAAACCCTGAAGCTTGCGGAACGTATCGGTGTTGCTGCCGCTGCACGGGAACTCAGCCTGTACGAATCTCAGCTCTACGCCTGGCGCAGTAAGGTTAACAATGCCCGCAACTCTTCCGGACGTGAGCAGGAAATGTCCGTTGAAATTGCCCGTCTTAAGCGCCAGTTGGCGGAACAGGCAGAGGAGCGGGCTATTCTCCAAAAGGCCGCGACATACTTCGCGAAGCGCCTGAAATGAAGTATGTCTTCATCGGAAATCATCGGGCTGAGTTCAGTGTCAAAGCCATGTGCCGGGTACTGCGGGTCGCCCGCAGCGGCTGGTATGCGTGGCGTCTGCGTCGTCAGCAGATAACACTACGTCAGCAGTTCCGTATGGTCTGTGATACTGCTGTCCGTAAGGCATTCACTGAGGCAAAACAGCGTTATGGTGCGCCTCGTCTCGCTGACGAACTGCCTGAGTACAACGTCAAAACCATTGCCGCCAGCCTGCGACGTCAGGGACTTCGTGCAAAGGCTGCCCGGAAGTTCAGCCCGGTCAGCTACCGTGAACATGGCCTGCCCGTGTCAGAGAACCTGCTGAAACAGGATTTTTACGCGAGTGGTCCGAATCAGAAGTGGGCAGGAGACATCACGTATCTTCGCACCGACGAGGGCTGGCTGTACCTCCCGGTGGTGATTGACCTGTAGTCGCGTGCCGTTATCGGCTGGTCGATGTCGCCGCGAATGACGGCACAACTGGCGTGTGATGCATTGCAGATGGCACTGTGGCGGCGTAAGCGCCCGGAAAATGTCATCGTGCATACGGACCGCGGCGGGCAATACTGCCCAGCAGACTATCAGGCCCTGCTGAAACGACATAAACTGCGCGGAAGTATGAGTGCAAAGGGTTGTTGTTACGACAATACCTGTGCAGAAAGCTTCTTCCACTCGCTGAAGGTAGAATGTATCCACGGGGAGCGTTTTATCAGCCGGGAAATCATGCGAACGACGGTGTTTAATTATACCGAGTGTGATTACAATCGGTGGCGTCGCCACAGTACCTGTGGTGGGCTCAGCCCGGAACAATTTGAAAACCAGAACCTCGCTTAGGGTCGTGTCCACATTATGTGGGTAAGATCAGTGCACCAGGTACAGGCACCGGAGCAGGAACTGCCAGCGCATTATTCTCAACGACTATTATTTCCTATGACGCTCATGCAATTTATTTTTCAACCATATTCCAGTACCTAATACTACTCCTGCAATGCTACCTTTTTTTAATGCGATATATAATGCATCTTCCCATGCAAAAAGGAATACTCCATCATTGAAGTAGAAAATTGTTGACACTGCTAGTTGGCATATAAAAAGAACGACAGAGATTAAAACAGTACAGTACACAACTAAAAAAAGAAGCCAAAGGATACCAACCTTGCTGAAGAAATTCATTGCTTCTTCTCCCGCTTATCTAACTCATCTTTTATAGCTTTTGCTGTAACTTCAGAAGCAGTAGAACCTGTAACTGCACCAATGACATCCTTTGTCACTTGATTCGTTACCGGAGACAACGAATCAACAACTTTTCCTCCTAAACTGCCAGCCACACTACCAAAACCATTACTTATCACAGAGTTAGTCGGATCTTCACCTTTAATAGCACTTCCTATAGCCGCTCCCCCCATATTTATGGCAGCAGAAGCCTTCCAGCTTTGCCCGGTTGTAGCAGCGGCAGTGGCGCCAGCCATTATTGCGTCAACATAACTAAATGGATCAGGTCCATTTAGTTGAGCACTGACGTTAACGGCAGTACCTATAGCAGCATTGGTCATCATGCTTTCTTTTATAGTGCTGCCTAATACACCACCACCTAATGTTGCCAACGGAGCATTCCCTATGCTCGCATTAGATTCATGGTAGCCCCAGGTATTTATAATGCCCTGAGCCTGATTCAGAACTGAATCGCCACGGATAACCTAGACACTTCTGAGTCGTTGATAATATAGGTTATCATATTCAGCCGGTGGCATCTGCTCGCTCGAGCCATGCCGACGCCTACTGTTATAAAACATTTCTATGTAATCAAAAATAAACCTGTGGCGATTCAATCTGAAAAATTAGTACCATCAACATTATCTTTCGCTACAACCTTAAGGCTAGCATCAACGATTTTACTTAATTGCTATGCCACAGCCGAATCCAAAATTTGTGTCACCGTAGCCACAATGATCTCCAGACTCTGCTTCGTTTCGGTATCCAGGTTAACCTTTGCAGCGACTCAGTGCCAAACGAAGACCCGCGCCGATATCGGTTGGGGAACTGCCTGCTGTAAGTACCACATAATCAGATTCATTGATCCTGTTACCACTCCATGCCTCTAGCTTTTCATGGAATGAAGGCCGGATTGTGATTACATCATTTACCAGATGGATGCCCGCTTTTTTCATATTTTTAAATAATGCACGTTTTGTTCTATAACCATACTTCTCCATCAGAGTAGCTATCCAAGCTGCATATTGCTCTTTACCTTTTTCAAGATCGAAAAAAGCCACTCGATCCTCCAAAACGTCTAGTGTACGGCTGTCAGACAATGCCTGTAGGATCTCCTCCCCTAGGCTTTTATTATCTACATCAGGCAGTAATAAATGTGGTGGAAACAATGGATCTCTGCCTGTCATTCCTAATCCTGAATAAGTTTCAACACTCAAAAAATCTGGTGTAGAAAATATATTCGACCAGTAATCTTGATCTTTATTAAAAGCCATTATTTCACCTGAGTTACTGTCACTTTGACGCCCTGAGATTTACCATACTCAATAGCCCTATTGATTTCTACCCACTGTGTTTTAGTTGTGTCAACAGGAACAGCGAGCTGTATATTTCTATTAGAGATCATTGATGGAGTTAATTCTCGCCCAGAGAGCGCATATTCTTTAAACTTAGCCGCAGCATCAATGTTTCCTTTTATTGAATTGTAAACCTGATTCGGATGAGTCAGTTTCGCTAGAGTCTGCGTATCCATTGATTTTACACTGGTAGCACCATCGTAGTAATCAAAGGTTTTGAAATTCTGAGGCAAACGGGAATCAGCGGGAAGATATTTCGCAACATAATCTTCCCACGGCATGCCTTGTTTCATATTGCCCTGGCCCCATTGCATACCGATCTGTGATGCTTTGACCGTCGCAGTTGCCGAATTGCGGCTCATGAATGATATAGCCGCTTTTGTTACATCCTTCGCCAGTAACCCACCCGAAAGTAGCATGGCCTGATTTTCCGGGTCTGAGGTAAATACCGCAAACTTCGCCCAGGTCGGGCTGTTTTCATCAATGTTCGCAAGATCCTGACTATTCCACTGCTGGACATAGGCTTTAGATTCGTCACTGGTCATCACGTCTGCGCCAATGCTGCCAAGCCAGCTTGGGCGACTTGCCATATCCGACCCACCCTGAGCAACTTCTTTATCCCAAACCTGTGCTCCAACCGGATCGTCTTCCAGCTTCTTAATAGTTTCCGCGCTTTGCTTATCGCTGACCTGATTCCATTTATCAATAACTTCCTGGCGGTCACCACCGGATTTGCGACAATCTGACAGCTCTTTATCAAAGGTCAGTTCCTGATTACTGCTCAGATAGTTATTTTCAACAACAACCCGTTCCGACACGATCATTGAGAACGCAGAGGTGTTTTCCCTGGGCTGTCAGCAGGTTACAGACCATTTTTGTTAGTACGCTCCAAGGCTGGCGGCATTTTGCCCCGACGTGCGTTTCTGGCACGAAGACGCTACCGCCCCGACGTGACACAGGAGTCTGCCGCACCACCATCATATCAGTGACGCGCAGCAGAACCACCCCGAAGCGCACAGAAGCGTCTGTAAGTGGCTGATAAGGCTTTTTAACGGGATTATCCGGGAGTCGATGGGATGAGGCTGGAGAGGCCTTGCTGGCCTCAGTTCTGACTGTATTGCCCGGCTATCTTCCGGGAGGTATGAAGGACGCGCAGGATGCGCACACAGGCCTTTTCCGCCACATACACGATGATGAACGGGAAGTGAGGCACCACCAGTTTACGCTGCTTCTCTGAGCGTCCGGCTTTCACCCCGGCAAGCGGGTTTTCTGCAAGGATAGTCGCCATGCCTGCCAGACGGTCATCAGCAGCGATGGCGACCAGCGCACCTGCTTCCCGGTTCAGATACAGGAAGATGTTCTCCCTGTCGTGCTGTGCGCGTTTTTCCCATTCAACACTGATCGTCACAGCGTACCCCGCATGGCCCGTTGTTTCAGCGCGTTCATCCGGTTTTCCATTTCATCGTTGCTGATGTACTCGCCTTCGCCTGCATCATGACGGCTGAACGCCTGTGCTATCTGTTCTTCCAGCCAGCCTTCATGCTCACTGCTCTGATGCCGGCGCTCTTCGGCGGCCAGCTCTTCGGCACGCTGGCGCATCAGCTCTGTCAGGCTCATCTGCTGCCGTTCTGCCGCCTGCATTGCCAGACGTTTGGTTTCTTCGTCGATACGGAAGTGGATAGTGCTGCTCATCGTCATAACCTCACATGGTGTCAGTTGTGTTGTCATTATGATGGTTGCTCTCCGGGTTGTCATCCGGGGTTTCTGTTTCCCGCTCTGCCGGATGGGTGCTGGCATGAACCGCCTGCAACGCCCGCACCGACACCTGCGTGTATATTGCCTGATGGGATAGTGTTTAGAGTGCCTGTTATAGATGTACTCTAAAAAAATATTTTGTCTTGTGTAGTGATGATTCAGAGCAAAAAAATCCCGCCAGCGATGGGCGGGATTACATTTATCTTAGTTGCCACCGATCCATACATCTTTCACCCAAGAGGCTAAATTAGGCCACTGTTCTTCACTACCACCATCTCCAGTCCAATATCGGACACGGCCTTGTTGGTCTAGGCAATAATAACTGCCATTATCTTCACAAATTGGTAGCCATGATTCAGGCATGCCGATGCTTATTGCATCTTTCATAGCAGTTGACAACTCACCGTAAAACTCTTTATCTGCCGTAACAGATAGTAGTTCGATTGTCCCGTAATATATATTTCCGACTTCCTGAAGAAGCTTCCTGTAATCGGATGGAAAAGAAAAACCTATATCTTTTTCATATTGAGAAATAAGGGCATTATCCGGCAAAGGAATATTATTCCGTTCACCACCGGATACTACCTTTAACTCTTCAATAACCTCATTCAAGCTATTAGTCATATCGTCACCTATTTGAAACCGTAAGCTCGTTGCTTCCAATAATCAGAGCGCCACTTGTTAAAGTCTGAGCGATTTATACCAGAAGGTATACTGTTATCATTGATATGAATAACGCCATGATTATCCTTATGAAAACCTTGGGTTACTTCTGCAATAGGCCCATCTTGACTTTGCAACATATGATGCAGGTTTACTGGTTTCCCATCAGTGCCAATAGGTGCACGTCCTCCCTGCATCAACTCAAGATTTGTTTTCCCTGACTTAGGGTCAACATAACCGGGGTCAAACAAATCATTACGCTGGTAAACCTTATTACCATTTATTTCAACAGGCTCAGAAGACCAGAACTTCCTCTCCTGCCCAAAGTATTTCGCAGAACTGATATCATCGCCAAGCCCAGGCAGTATACCAACGACTGCGGCCAGATAGCCCAGCGCACTGTCAGCTTCCTTGAAGCTCTTGATATCACCGTAGACAGGAATAAAGTCGCTGCCCGCTTCCGCAAAGCCAGCCAGCAGTTCATCCCGGTGCGCATCCATCTTAGCACCGCATGCATCAGCACTGAGTCCAGCGCAGTTCTTCGTTTTAAAGTCGTCGGTGACTTTTTCAGATCATCCTGTGCTTTCTGGTATTTCTCCTGCTGGGTCATCCCCGAGGCTTTGTTCTCGGCGATATCACTCAGCGAGTTATTCTCCACAACAACTTTATCCGTTGCGAAGATGGCCGCCGCAGCAGCATTTCCCCTTTGCCGTCAGCAGCTTGCAGCCCATTTCTCCCTGTGCAGTCTGCCGCGCCGGACCCAACGCCCCGATACGCG
>NZ_JAZQNX010000023.1:0-175327 GCF_045627565.1 Lelliottia sp.
GGTAAATACCGGGGGAAGCAGGCCGATCAGGAACGGCATCAAAAAGTCATGTACTACCGGCAGGTCAAGAAACTGAGCATCCGCGAAACCGCAGATGCAACAGGCTACAGTGCTTCGCAGGTTTGTCGGATACAATCGCTATATAAAAATAATGAACCAACCTGAAAAGCAGGGATAGCGGTGTTTATTTGCGGTATGGCTTTAGAGGTTAGTAGTATGATCAAGTCCGCAGTATGCCAGGAGTGGACAATGGTTCGGATTAATTTCTGTTAATAAGGAAGCATATCGCTACATATAATCTCCATAATTTGCCAAATATAAATCAATAATCCTCTGTCAGAATTTCCTTTCTGAACAGGAGATGTTATGAACAAAATAAACCATCAAATCAAATATATTGAGTATTTGTTGAGGAAATGCAGAGCAATTTTAACCAATGATATTTCATTTCATGCAGACAGGCTAACCAAGATATCTGGAACATATCCGGACTTTCGTAACCCAGTAACGCTTAATGAGAAAATTTGCCATCGCATTTTATTTAGACACGACCCATTTTATACAATGCTTGCTGATAAGCTTCTGGTCAGAGAGTATGTTGAAAAGCGGACAAATTTAATCAAGCTTAATCCTTTAGTAGGTGTTTATAACAGAGTTGATGATATTGATTTCGACAAACTCCCCCCTAAGTTTGTTTTGAAATGCAATCATGATAGTGGTAGCACGGTCATATGCACGGACAGAACGGATTTTGATCCCATTACGGTTAAAAACAAATTAAAACTATCGCTTAAAAAGAATATGTATTATACGACCCGAGAATGGCAGTATAAAAATATACAACCTGTGATTCTCTGCGAAATGTACCTTGATATTTTTTTCAACAAAAACAGGAATGTAACTCCAGAAATGATAAGAGTTCATTGTTTTCACGGTGTTGCATGTTTTATCGAGGCCGATTTTACTGACAGTGATGGAAACGGATTCATTAACGTTTATGACAGATCGTGGAATTTACAACCCTTTCAGATGGAGTACCCAAATACGCCATCCCCGGTTGATGAACCAGAATCTTTTCATCAATCTGTTATTGCTGCCCAGGAGTTAGCAAAAGAGATAGACTACTGCCGCGTCGATCTTATGCTAAAAGGAGAAGATATCTATTTCAGCGAAATAACTTTAAGTCCCAAAAGAGGCAAGCTTAAAATCACCCCTGCAATCTGGGACGCCAAACTCGGGAGTATGTGGGATCTGTCTCTTGCTAAAACAGGCCCAATCTAGCCTGTTTATTCATGCCCTTAAACAGGCCATGAGAGTTTGAAAAGTGAGCCATTTTCTTGCGTTATACCATAGCTAACATCTCCGCCGTGGGCACGCATAATTGCTTTAACTACCGACAACCCTAAACCACAGCCCTCTGGATTAACATTTTTAGCATATTCTCCTCGCTGAAAAGGCTGGAATAAGGACTTCTGGAGTTCTTCAGGAATTCCAGGTCCTTTGTCCTGAACGATAATAAAATTATCGTTTCCCACAATACCATTCTTTACTAAAAGCGTTTGTGATGTGGAATATTTTAAGGCATTGTCAAAAAGAGCGGCCAGGCACTGAGTAATACGTAAAGGATCGCAGATACAACGCTGACAGCTGAGTTCAGTCACTATGTTAAAGCGTTTTGTTTCAAAGTCGGGTAAAAAGGTATCAAGCGCACTGGTGATCAGTGTCGCAAGTTCAACTTCACTGAGCTTCAAGGAATATCCTGCTCCTCCAGAGGAACTCACGACGCGGAGATCCTCGATTAAGTTAGTCAGGCCTTCAGTTTGTTTAAGGAGGTTTCTGAACAGCAGCGGTTCTGGTTCGAATACGCCGTCAACCAGTCCCTGAAGCCTTCCCCGTAAAATAGTTACCGGTGTTCGGAGTTCATGTGCGATGGCAGCATTCCATAAATTTCTCTGTGCATCCAGCGTCTGCAATTTTTCCGCCATTTCATTAAAGTCATCGACGAGTTTATTCATCTCACCTAACTGCGAGCCCCGGCTATATGCTCTCGCGCTCAAATTTCCCTGAGAGATTTGTTTCAGGCTGTAAGCCACTTCATTCAGGGGTTTTAATATTCTTGAAGACAGTTTTACGGTAAAAAAGAGTGAAACCACCAGACTAGTGATGGAAGCGATCAAGATCCACATCCAGTCCAGGAATGTCATATTATCTTCATTGCCTGCGGCCATCCCTCCCGGTAGGTAGTCAATCAAGAAACTATAAAATAAGTACGAACCGAGTACAGCAATGACAATAATCACAAAGGTTAGCGACAACATATATGTCAAAATCTGACGACTTAGGATCGTTTCTTTGTTCATTTTTTGTCACCCAACCGGTAGCCTAATCCTCGGATGCTTTCCGGAATGCCCTTCAACCCGGCATGTTCAAGCTTTTTCCGAAGTTTACTCATATGACTGTCTACAGTGCGATCCAACGAGTCTCCCTCAGGCAAACACGCATCGAGTAACTCTTCGCGAGAACAAACTTTTCTCGGGTTTCTCGCCAGATAGGTCAGGAGCTTAAACTCTGTGGTGGTTAATACTGGCGTGGAAACCTCACCTTGAGCAGTGATTTCAACGTAAAACTCATCAGGATAAATCGTTATAAAAGGCGTTCTTAAAGGCCGTGAATGTGTAGACTCTGCAACCGGTCTGGTTCTGCGAAGTACAGCTTCAACCCTGGCAATAACCTCTGATGGATTAAAGGGTTTTATCACATAGTCATCAGCCCCGAGCCGTAGTCCCATCAGTTTATCAACGTCTTGATCAAGTGCTGTGACCATGATGACAGGGACATTAGTTTCCTTTCTTAACGTTGTAAGAACATTCCAGCCATCATATACGGGCAGGTGAATATCCAACAGCAGAAGGTCGGGCTTGTGTTGACGAGTAAGGTTGATCGCCTGCTCGCCATCTTCAGCTCTCAGGGTTTTCATACCTGCCTTATTTAAATAGCCCGTCAGTATGGCGGCGATGTCATCATCGTCTTCTGCGACGATAATCAGATTATTGTTCATATTTTTTCCACAGTGCTGATGACACCATACATTTTACCCTGAAAGACCTTTTATCGTCATGCTTAAAGATTTTTCATTTTGGCTTTATTTGACAGATATTGTTTGAAAAAGTTCATTAAAAAGTCATTGAAAACTTAACCTGCCACGCTCTCCATATCCACTACACATTTCATAAATAATTAATCAACATCACTAAGCAATAATCTACAACCATGTTGAGGGTTTGTACTGTTGTCTAAAGAGTGTTATGACGTTGACTAAATTTTTTTTCCGACGTGAGAATTTGATGGCCTCACTTTTATTTTGCATCGTTACATATGTGTTATTATCTGCCTGGCTTCACCTTGTGCATGCAATCAATGAAAAAGTAGAATCCACTTTACCCTCATCTTTACTGATTCGTGTTTTGATTATCATTGCTGTAATATCACTTACTATTCATAAAAAATCTGGGGTTTTAAAATATTTAATTGTAATGTCATTCGGTCTGGTTTTTCTATTTATAGATATCATCATTGCATTCCATCTGTTTTTGAATACTTACCCAGATATTTATGACTTTGTTTTTTATTATGAATCTTTTTTATTGATCTACTTTTGCGGACTCCCTTTTTGTTTATACATAAGAATGGTTTGATATTATGCATTGTCATGCATAATGCATAATGCATAACTTCAGGAGTGTGTACACATATCCTCCACAAAACATCCATTCACTATGGACATCATGACGTTACACTTAGCGCATATTTTTATGACAACTCTATTATGTTGCCTCGTTTCACTAGGTTGAAATAATTAACCAACGGCAGAATACTTTTACACTCCGATGCTTAATACACATTTATCATGATTAATGAAAGCAACAAAAGATCTACAGCCCCCGGGGTTTCTGTCTCACTTAAGAGACTTGCCTGGCGGAATCGAAAGAAATTGTGCATTACGTTCATGCTGGTAATTGCTGAAAACGTTGCATTCCTGCTCTATCCCATTTTGGCGGGCATGGCGATAAATGCCATTCTGGGCGGACAGACGTCAAATGCGGCTCTTTATGGCCTGATGGTTCTGTTCATGTGGTGCATGGGAGCCACCAGACGTAGTGTAGATACGCGAACGTTTGCACGTATCTACGCAAGTCTTGCTGTGACTGTAGTATTAGCCCAGCGAAAATATTCACTTAATCACTCGACTATTGCTGCGAGAGTCACTCTGTCCCGTGAATTTGTGGATTTCTTCGAGTTGCACCTTCCCGTATTGATCACCTCGATCATTTCCCTTTTCGGCGCAGCAATTATGCTGTTATGGATTGAGTTCTGGACAGGTATAGCCTGTTTGATCATCGTGGCAATACTGATGTGTTTCGCCTCAAGCTATGCCTGCAAAAATGAGACATTCTACAGGCGGCTGAACAATCGCCTTGAGAAAGAGGTCGATTATGTTAACAAGGCGTCTTTAGGTGCTCTTAAGCGACATTACGACACACTTGCCCGCCTGCGCGTGGTGTTATCCGACAGAGAGGCATTAGGATATTTATGCATAGGCCTTCTGGTCTCGGCTCTCTTTTCCATGACCATTATCAGGATGAGCATGGAATCCGGAATTAATGCCGGACATATTTATTCCGTCATGACCTATATGTGGATGTTTGCAACAAGCCTGGATGATGCACCACAACTTCTTGAGAAATTTTCCCAGCTCAGGGATATCGGTAAACGGGTTTCGACAGACGATGAGACCTCTTTATCAGGAAAACCATGCTGAATTTTTACCCTTTGTATGTTAACTGGAAGTATACCTGATGCCGCACTTTTTCATTGAGCGCCCCATCTTCGCATGGGTTATCGCCCTGTTTATTGTTCTGACAGGAATATTGTCTATTCCTCGTTTACCGGTTGCGCAATACCCTGCCGTTGCGCCGCCCGGCATTATCATTTCAGTGAGTTATCCTGGCGCCAGCCCGGAAGTGATGAATACGTCCGTCGTGTCTCTGATCGAGCGTGAAATTGCGAGTGTTGACAATTTACTCTATTTTGAATCTTCCAGTGACACGACGGGGATGGCGTCAATTACTGTAACCTTCAAACCCGGAACCGACATCAAACTCGCCCAGATGGATCTGCAAAACCAAATTAAAATCGTGGAATCTCGCCTGCCGCAGTCGGTAAGACAGAATGGGATAAGTGTTGAGGCAGCTAATTCAGGTTTTTTAATGATGGTGGGATTAAAATCCCAAAACGGAGACTATCAGGAAGCTGACTTAAGCGATTATTTTGCCAGGAATGTTACTGATGAACTCCGGCGCGTGCCCGGTGTAGGTAAAGTCCAGCTTTTTGGAGGAGAAAAGGCACTCCGAATATGGCTGGACCCGATGAAATTACACAGCTATGGGATCTCTGTTACGGATGTATTAAGCGCCATCAGTCAACAAAACGTGATTGTTTCACCGGGCAGAACCGGAGATGAACCTGCGGCTAGCGGGCAAGGTGTGACCTATCCAATAACGGTAAAAGGGCAACTCTCTTCGGTTGAAGAATTTCGCAATATCACGATTAAATCACAGGTCTCCGCCGCCAGGGTTACACTGGCAGACGTTGCCCGCGTGGAATCCGGGTTACAAAGTTATGCATTTGGGATCCGTGAAAATGGCGTGCCAGCAACGGCAGCCGCCATTCAATTGTCTCCTGGCGCAAATGCGATTAGTACTGCGTCGGGTATCCGCGCACGGTTAACAGAACTGTCCGGTGTACTTCCCGAGGGAATGACATTCACCGTGCCTTTCGATACGGCTCCGTTTGTAAAGCTATCGATATTGAAGGTCGTTGAGACATTTGTTGAAGCCATGGTTCTGGTCTTTTTCGTGATGCTGCTTTTCCTCCACAAGATACGCTGCACGCTTATTCCTGCGATTGTGGCCCCCGTGGCGCTGCTCGGCACTTTTACCGTAATGCTATTAAGCGGTTATTCCATCAATATTTTAACCATGTTTGGAATGGTGCTGGCCATCGGGATTATTGTTGACGACGCGATTGTGGTAGTAGAAAACGTCGAACGACTAATGGAAGACAAAAAAATGTCTCCACAGGATGCCACGCGAGAAGCGATGCGTGAAATTACGCCGGCCATCATTGGCATTACGCTGGTGCTTACTGCGGTGTTTATACCTATGGCCTTTGCCAGCGGATCCGTGGGTATTATTTATCGCCAGTTCAGCATTTCGATGGCGATATCCATTTTACTGTCCGCATTCCTGGCACTGACGTTAACCCCTGCGCTTTGTGCAACCTTGCTCAAACCACATGGTATTCATCAGGGTAAAAGCAGCGCATTTTCTACGTGGTTTAACGCTCACTTTCATCGCCTGACTTCGTTTTACGCCACTGGTCTGGGATTTGTTTTGAAGCGTACCGGCCGTATGATGATGATCTACGCTGCATTATGTTTGGCATTGTTTGCCGGTCTGTCTTCCTTACCATCATCATTTTTACCTGATGAAGATCAGGGCTATTTTATGTCCTCAATCCAGCTCCCTTCTGATGCCACGATGCAGCGGACACTTAAGGTTGTCGATACATTTGAAGAGGAGATCGCCCAGCGTCAGGCGGTAGAAAGTAACATTATGATCCTAGGATTTGGTTTCTCAGGATCAGGTCAAAATTCGGCCATGGCATTCACCACCCTTAAGGACTGGAAACAACGCAAAGGAACCACGGCACAGGAAGAAGCCGACCATATTCAGTCCCAAATGGCAAACGTGCCGGACGCGGTGACGATGAGTCTGCTGCCTCCGGCCATTTCTGATATGGGAACCTCATCCGGGTTCACTTACTATTTACAGGACAGAGGCGGGAAAGGATATCAGGCACTCAAGAAGGCTGCCGATGAACTTATTGTGCAGGCAAATCATAATTCTCAACTTGCTGATGTCTATATTGATGGGCTTGGTGAGGGTACAAGCCTTGCCCTGCATATCGACAGGGAAAAAGCGGAGGCCATGGGGGTGTCGTTTGATGAGATAAATCAAACCATTTCCGTTGCAACAGGTTCCAATTATGTTAATGACTATACCAATAATGGCCGGGTTCAGCAGGTTATCGTCCAGGCGGATGCGCCGTACCGGATGCAACCAGAACAACTGTTGGCTTTGTCTGTCAAAAACCGTCTGGGGCAGATGCTTCCGTTATCCACTTTTGTGACGCTTTCATGGAATATTGCACCGCAGCAGCTGATCCGCTATCAGGGATATCCTGCCATACGCATTACCGGGAGTGCCGCACAGGGAAAATCGTCGGGTACCGCAATGGCGGCAATGGACAAGCTGGCTAAGCACTTACCACCGGGGTTCGCCGGTGAGTGGGCGGGAAGTTCGTTACAGGAAAGGGAGTCCGCATCACAGCTTCCGGGTCTTATTGTGCTCTCGGTACTGGTGGTATTCATGGTGCTGGCTGCGCTTTACGAAAGCTGGTCCGTTCCCTTCGCGGTCATGCTCGTTGTTCCTCTGGGGCTGCTTGGCGCTGTGCTTGCCGTATCCGTTACGAATATGACGAATGACGTCTTTTTCAAAGTGGGCCTGATAACCCTGATTGGACTTTCCGCCAAGAATGCGATTCTGATTATCGAGTTCGCGAGACAATTGATGAATGAAGGAAAGAGCCTTATTGATGCGACATTGATGGCAGCAAAGCAGCGCTTGCGGCCAATACTCATGACTTCTCTGGCTTTCACATTAGGTGTTGTTCCGCTGATGCTCGCCAGTGGAGCCAGCGACAGCACGCAGCATGCGATTGGCACCGGTGTATTCGGCGGGATGATTAGCGGAACGCTACTGGCCATTTTCTTTGTTCCGGTATTTTTCGTGACGATCACCCGATTTACTGGCATGCAAAAAGGCAGACCTGGGAATAGCCGGAACGGCTAATCTCTGCCCTGTGTCCCGGCCAGTTTAAAGCAGGTTTCTTGCTGAACTGGCTGGCATAACATTATCAAGGACATTATGAACATCATTGTCACTCAAAGGTTAATCATTCGCCCTTTTAAGGCAGAGGATGCGGCAGCACTTTTCGATTACCTCTCTTCACCACGTGCTCCTTGCTTTAATGATGAAAAGTTACATTCGCTAGCCGAGGCGGAGAGCGACGTGGCTAAACGAGCCACGGACCCAGCGCAGTTTGCCGTTTGTCTAAAAGAAACTGATACGTTAATCGGACATTTTTTTGCGGACAATAGCGACGAGCCAGACAGCAATACCTGGTCAGTGGGCTGGCATTTTAATCAACGTTATGAACGTCAGGGATATGCGAGCGAGTCAGTTGCTGCACTATTTGATTATTTATTTAAAGTAAAAGATGCCAGGCGTTTGTATGCCTGGGTAGAAGTTTACAATCTGGCCTCTCAAAAACTCTGTGAACGTTTGCATATGCGGCATGAAGGTTGTTTTAAAGAGTTTGTCGCCTTTGAAAACGAGGATGGAAAGGCAAGATATGACGACACAAACATCTATGCGCTATTGCATAAAGAATGGACAAAGTAGAGGACTAAGAAAAATGTCAGTTCTTCGCTCAACACTTCCTGTCAACCTGGTTTCCATATCATAGATCTGATGTACAAAAAACGACCTTAACGTACAATAATTTTCGATATCCAAACTGACCCCTTGATAGCCGCTTTTGGCGCCCGAAGGAGCGGTCTGTTGAGCGTGTTAAACCAATAATCCGTGGCGGCAATGCTCGCTTCGCGCATTAAGCCTTGGCTCTGCCATTCCGGCGCAAGCCAGAACCCGCGATTGTTATCTTCCTCGTCGTACAAGCAGATGAGCCCTATCAATTCTTCTGGATTTTCATGTCGACGAATCGACCAAAACCAGGCGATTCCTTTTTCGACATCCGGCAGCGCGACGTGATTGACGTAATACTCCGCACCGTTGGGTGGATAGGGCCAGGGCACGCTGGCGACCATATAGCGAACAATTTCCCAGCGCGGATAAAGCGTCTGAATTTGCTCTGCATCCGTTGTTTCTAACGGTTTAAGTAACAAACGTTCCGTGGTGAGCGTGGGCGTGGCCATGTCAGGATCTCCCTTTTTAGTCGTTATGTTTTTGTTTACCTTCTGCTATTTTCATGAGTACCACATTCTAAAAAGCCTGAACAGCAGAGGAATGAATGACCTTAAGACGTGCAGTACCTGAGGAAGCTGAAAAACTGTGGCAAATTCGCAATCAGGCGATTCGCGCAGGCTGTCAGAGCAGTTATGACGCCGAGGTTATCGATCGCTGGACACCCGATCTGATGCCGGAAAGCTATCGTCAGGTGGTTATCGACAATCCTTTTTACGTTGCCGTTGATGAAAATGGCGAACCGGTCGCAACCGGTTATCTTGATCTGGCGATAAACAGCGTGGAGGCCGTATTTACTGTGCCGAACGCGACGGGCAAAGGGCTGGCCGGGAAGATTATTACAGCGATAAAAGAGGAAGCGCACCGACGGGGAATAAAACGGATAACACTCTCATCGACGCCCAATGCGCACGCTTTTTATCTGAAACAAGGATTCACCACGCTCGGTGAAAATCGCTATGTTTCAAAGCTTGCAGGAGCAGAACTGCGCTGTATCGATATGGCAATCATTATTGATAATAACGCCCGATAAACGGGCGGTTTCGTTACATTTTCTGAGCAATATCCCAGATAAAGCCAAAGGGAACTTTTAAGCGTGCTTTTAAATCACCCCAGAACATTTCAGTGGGTTCTTGCAGAGTAGTCGCGCCAGCGTCGACCATCTCATTTACCAAACTAACTGCATCATCAACGTACATATAAAAAATAAAATAACGATGTCTCCGGGCAGTACTGTGGTTTGCTCGGTATCGTCATTCCCGAATTAAGGCTCTCGTCTGGCAACGAAAAACAGTCGTGGAAAGGCCAGTAATATCTGTCCATTTTCCTGAATCGGATACTGCTGGACCAGCAGTTCATGATACCGCTCCAGAAACTTCAGCTGTTCATGTTCGCTTAATTCCTGCATCCACGGACGTAACCCCGTTGCACTGACCCAGTCAATAATGGCCTGATGGGAGCTCATCTTGTGATAGTACGTTGTCCGCCAGATATCCACATCGCAACCGGCTTCCGTCAAAATATCGTAGTAAGCATGAATGCCGGGCAGCGGTTCACGGGCACGATTCGGATAGCCCTGTTCGTAAGCGACTTCTCGCATCAGAACATGGCTGGGTTCATCTACGTTATCGGGCATTTGTACTGCCAGAACGCCATTGAGTTTGAGCTGGGAAATGAGGTGGGGGAGCAGCGCGTAATGATCTGGCACCCACTGCAGCGAGGCGTTGGCGTAAATGAGATCGACCGCGTGTTCTGGCTTAAATTGCCGGACGTCAGCCTCAATGAAGCGACATTCAGGCACCGCAACGCGCGCCTGTTCCAGCATCGCAGGCGAATTATCGACACCCATAATCCGGGCCAACGGCCAGCGTTGATGTAAAAGGGCGGTGCTGTTGCCAGGGCCGCAGCCTAAGTCGAGCACATCTGACACATCGTCGAGCGCAATGCGCGCGAGTAATTCCGAAGCCGGACGCGTTCGTTCCGCGCCATATTGCAGATATAAAGAGGGATTCCAGTCAGCCATGCGCACATCTCCGGGTTGCTTGTACAAAAAGTGTAGATGATCCGCTATTTTTGGTCTGTTTCGACGCTCAACTCAACCATACCATCGGCGCAGCAATTCTTCTTGCGATGGTGTCAGCTAATGCGTGTCTGATTCTCATCATTTTCTCACCACTATTTCCCGTTTTCAGATGTTGTGCTTAAATAGCTAAACCGGTTTAACAAATTTAGCTAAAGGTGAGCGTCATGAAGAAAATATGGGTTCTGGGCGATGCGGTTGTCGATTTGTTGCCCGATGGCGAAGGACGATTGCTGCAATGTCCAGGCGGGGCGCCTGCCAACGTGGCGGTCGGCGTTGCGCGTTTAGGCGGTGAGAGCGGTTTTATTGGCCGAGTGGGCGACGACCCGTTTGGACGCTTTATGCAACAAACGCTGATCGCCGAGAATGTGAGCGTGGATTCTCTGTATTTCGATGCGCAGCAACGTACATCGACGGTGGTTGTGGAATTGCAGCCCGACGGCGAGCGTTCGTTTACCTTTATGGTTCGCCCCAGCGCCGACCTGTTCTTGTCACCCCTGGATTTACCCGCTTTCCAGCAGGGGCAGTGGCTGCACACCTGTTCCATTGCGCTAAGCGCCGAACCGAGTCGCTCTACTACGTTTCAGGCGATGGATGCCGTTAAAAAGGCGGGCGGGCTAGTCAGTTTTGATCCCAATATTCGAGCCGATCTCTGGCAGGACGCCCACGTTTTGCGTGACTGTCTTGATCAGACATTACGCAAAGCCGACATGGTTAAGCTGTCGCGAGAAGAGTTAACGTTTCTTACCGGGCAACTCGCGGTCGAGGAGGGCCTGAGGCTGTTAGTGGATCAATACGCGGTGCCGACAGTGCTGGTTACGTTGGGTAAAGAGGGCGTTGTCGCCTGGCACAACGGTCAGATCACCACCTATGGCGCCCCAGTGGTCAAGAGCGTGGATACCACCGGTGCAGGTGATGCTTTTGTCGCTGGGATGCTGTATGGCCTGGCGAGCGGAACATCCGATTTCCCAACCATCATTGCGCAAGCGCAGCGCTGCGGTGCGCTTGCCACGACGGCCAAAGGGGCGATGACCGCATTACCCTATCGACGCGACCTGGATTAAAAGGACCTGTCCGCCGCGGCGCCTCGGTCTGAATTGTCGTGCGGGTCACATTTACTAAAACGGTTTAGCAAAAAAAGTTGCCCAAGCAAAATTGAGCGGTTTAGTATCTCCAAACTAAACCGGTTTAGCAATTTAGCAACTTTCAATAACCTCTTTTAGGGATGCGACAAAATGTATAAAAAACGCAGACTTGCCGTGATGATTGGCATGCTGGCCGGAAGCGCTTCTGTGTATGCTCAGACGGATATGAACAGTATCGAACACCGTCTTGCCGCGCTTGAACAACGCCTCCAGGAGGCCGAAGGACGTGCAACGGCGGCTGAAAAACGGGCGGCCGCCGCAGAACAAAAAACGCAACAACTCGTGGCCGTTCAGCAGCAAACGCAAACCAGCACCCACGACGTCGCACAGCGCACCGCTGCGTTAGAGAAGAAATCAGACTTAACCAGCGGGTTCGAGTTTCACGGTTATGCTCGCTCAGGATTGCTGATGAACGACGCAGCATCCAGCAGTAAAAGTGGTCCGTATCTGACTCCCGCCGGTGAAACGGGCGGCGCAGTGGGACGACTGGGTAACGAGGCGGACACTTACGTTGAGCTGAATGTCGAACACAAACAGACGCTGGAAAGCGGGGCGACGACGCGCTTTAAAGCCATGCTCGCGGATGGCCAAAAAACCTATAACGACTGGTCAGCCGACTCCAGCGATCTGAATATTCGTCAGGCGTTTGCAGAGCTGGGCAGCTTGCCTGATTTCAGCGGCCCGCTGAAGAGCAGTACCTTCTGGGCAGGTAAGCGTTTTGACCGTGATAACTTCGACATCCACTGGCTCGATTCTGACGTGGTGTTCCTGGCCGGGACCGGCGGTGGGGTCTATGACGTCAAATGGGATGACAATTTCCGCAGCAATTTCGCCATTTACGGGCGTAACTTTGGCAGCGAAGAAGAGATCGACAACAACGTTCAAAACTACATTCTGAGCATGAATCACTTTGCGGGTCCGCTGCAGGTGATGGTGAGCGGGATGCGTGCCAAGGACAACGACGACCGTCAGGATGCTAACGGCGATCTGATCAAAACCGATGCCGCGAATAAAGGTGTTCATGCGTTGGTCGGGTTGCATAACGACAGCTTCTACGGCCTGCGTGAAGGTTCTGCCAAAACGGCAGTGCTGTACGGGCATGGTCTGGGTGCCGAAGTGAAAAGTATCGGTTCGGACGGGGCTTTGCTGTCTGAAGCGGATACCTGGCGCTTCGCAAGTTACGGTGTCACGCCTCTCGGCGGCGGATGGCATATCGCTCCAGCACTGCTGGCACAGAGCAGTAAAGATCGTTACATCAAAGGCGACAGCTACGAATGGGTCACGCTCAATACGCGCCTTATCAAGGAAGTGACGCAAAACTTCGCACTCGCCTTTGAGGGCAGCTATCAATACATGGATTTGAATCCAGAAGGCTACAAAGACCGCAACGCGGTGAACGGCAGCTTCTACAAACTGACCTTCGCACCGACGTTAAAAGCGGGCAAGATTGGCGATTTCTTCAGCCGTCCTGAATTACGGTTGTATGCGACATGGATGGACTGGAGCAGCAAACTGGATAAGTACGCCAGCGATGACGCCTTTGGCAGCAGCGGCTTCAACGCAGGTGGGGAATGGAACTTTGGGGTACAGATGGAAACCTGGTTTTAACCCTTCACGCTCCCGCCTGGCGGGGGCGTCACTTACATCATAAAAATACGTTCAGGTAGAGGTGTCTATGGATTTCGATAAAGTTGCCCACGCGCTGATTCCGCTGCTCGGTGGAAAAGAGAACATTGCCAGCGCGGCGCACTGTGCCACGCGTTTACGCCTGGTCCTGGTCGATGATGCGTTGGCTGACCAGCAGGCGATCGGCAAGGTTGACGGGGTCAAAGGGTGTTTTCGCAACGCGGGGCAAATGCAGATCATTTTCGGCACCGGCGTGGTGAATAAAGTCTACGCGGCGTTCATTCAGGCCACTGGCATAGGTGAATCCACCAAGTCTGAAGCCGCCGACATCGCGGCGCGTAAGCTGAATCCGTTCCAGCGTATCGCGCGTCTGCTGTCGAATATTTTCGTGCCGATTATTCCTGCCATCGTCGCATCGGGTCTGCTGATGGGCTTGCTGGGAATGGTAAAAACCTACGGTTGGGTGAATGCTGACAACGCGATCTACATCATGCTCGACATGTGCAGTTCAGCAGCGTTTATCATTTTGCCGATCCTGATTGGTTTTACCGCCGCCCGTGAATTTGGCGGCAACCCGTACTTGGGCGCGACGCTTGGCGGCATCCTGACGCATCCGGCGTTGACCAACGCCTGGGGTGTGGCATCGGGCTTCCATACCATGGACTTTTTTGGTCTCGACATCGCCATGATCGGTTACCAGGGTACGGTATTCCCGGTGCTGTTGGCTGTGTGGTTTATGAGCCATGTTGAAAAACAACTCCGCCGCGTGATCCCGGATGCACTGGACTTAATTCTCACGCCGTTTTTCACCGTGATTATTTCCGGCTTTATTGCATTGCTGATTATTGGCCCGGCGGGCCGCGCACTGGGTGACGGCATCTCGTTCGTACTGAGCACGCTGATTGAACATGCGGGTTGGCTGGCAGGGCTGTTATTCGGTGGCCTGTACTCGGTGATTGTCATCACTGGTATCCACCACAGTTTCCACGCTATCGAAGCGGGATTGCTGGGAAATCCGTCGATTGGTGTTAACTTCCTGCTGCCGATTTGGGCGATGGCGAACGTGGCGCAAGGCGGGGCGTGTCTGGCCGTGTGGTTTAAAACTAAGGACGCGAAAATTAAAGCGATAACCTTACCGTCCGCATTTTCTGCCATGCTCGGTATCACCGAGGCAGCCATCTTCGGGATTAACCTTCGCTTTGTGAAGCCGTTTATTGCCGCGTTGATTGGTGGTGCAGCGGGCGGCGCGTGGGTGGTTTCGGTACATGTTTATATGACGGCAGTGGGCCTGACGGCGATTCCAGGCATGGCGATTGTGCAGGCGAACTCGCTGCTGAACTACATCATCGGCATGGTCATTGCTTTTGGCGTCGCCTTTGCGCTGTCTTTACTGCTGAAATACAAAACGGACTCTGAATAATGACGATGACTTCTCGCTGGCCTGCGGTACTGCAGGCCATCATGAAAGGCCAACCGCAAGCGTTAACTGACGATCATTATCCTCAGTGGCATCTTGCGCCGGTGACCGGATTGATGAACGATCCCAACGGTTTTATCTGGTTTGCCGGACGTTACCATCTGTTCTATCAGTGGAACCCGCTGGGCTGCGATCATCGTTACAAATGCTGGGGCCACTGGAGTTCGGCTGATTTAGTGCAGTGGCAGCATGAACCGATGGCGCTGATGCCGGATGAAGAATACGACCGTAACGGCTGCTACTCCGGTAGCGCCGTGGATAATCAGGGCGTTTTGACGCTGTGCTATACCGGCAACGTCAAATTTGATGACGGCAGTCGCACCGCATGGCAATGCCTGGCAGTACAAAATGAAGCCGGTGGTTTCGATAAGCTCGGTCCAGTATTGCCGCTACCGGAGGGTTATACCGGCCATGTGCGCGACCCAAAAGTGTGGCAGCACGATGGGCAGTGGTACATGGTGCTGGGCGCACAGGATTTACAAAAGCGCGGCAAAGTGCTGCTGTATCAGTCTGCTGATTTACACAGCTGGCAGTCCTGCGGCGAGATCGCGGGCCACGGCGTGAACGGCCTGGCCGATGCAGGTTATATGTGGGAGTGTCCTGACCTGTTCGAACTGGATGATACGCACGTGTTGATCTGCTGCCCGCAGGGACTGGCGCGCGAACCGCATCGCTATCGCAATACCTATCCCTCTACCTGGATGAGCGGCAATTTTCACTATGACGATGCGAAATTTGAACATGGCGCACTGCACGAACTGGATGCCGGGTTTGAATTTTATGCGCCGCAAACGACATTAGCGGCAGATGGCCGTCGGATCCTGATTGGCTGGATGGGCGTTCCGGACGGAGAAGAGATACTGCAGCCAACCTGCGAACACGGCTGGATCCATCAGATGACGTGTCCGCGCGAGCTGCATTTCCGCGACGGAAAGCTTTGGCAAACACCGATTCGTGAATTGCAACAGCTGCGCGAGGAAGAGCAAAGCTGGCACGGAAACGCAGCGTCAGCCCCCGCGCTGGACGCCGGGCGTCTTGAGTTCGAGCTTAAAACTGACGCGGCGGTGAAGGTGAACTTCGCCAATACGCTGTGGCTCTGCCTGGACGAAAAGGGGATTAAGCTGGAACGAAAAAGCCTGCGCAACGATGAGGTATTGACGCGTTACTGGGACGGAAAGGTCACCTCTTTGCGCGTTTTATGCGACAGATCCAGTGTCGAAATTTTCATTAATGAAGGCGAGGGCGTGATGAGCAGCCGCTATTTCCCGGGCCATCCGGCGCAAATACGCTTCGAAGGTGCGTCCGTCATCACATTACGCTACTGGTCGCTTCGCGCTAGCATGATAGAATGAGGGTTTTGGCAGCCGGGTCTAAGTCGTTGTGAGAAAAACAAAACGCATCACCATTAAAGACGTAGCAGAACTGGCGGGCGTATCGAAAGCGACCGCCAGTCTGGTTTTGAATGGTCGCAGCAAAGAATTACGTGTCGCAGAAGAAACGCGCGATCGCGTGCTTGCCATTGCAAAACAGAATCACTACCAGCCCAGTATTCATGCGCGATCGCTACGGGATAATCGTAGCCATACTATCGGGCTGGTCGTGCCAGAAATCACCAACTACGGCTTTGCAGATTTTTCTCATGAGCTGGAGACGCTGTGCCGCGAAGCCGGCGTCCAGTTGCTTATCTCCTGTACGGACGAAAACCCGGGGCAAGAGACCGTGGTGGTCAACAATATGGTTTCCCGGCAGGTCGATGGTTTGATTGTAGCCTCGAGCATGTTGAATGACGCCGACTACCAAAAGCTGAGCGAACAACTGCCCATCGTGCTGTTTGACCGACATATGAATGACAGTTCGTTACCGCAGGTGATTACCGACTCCATTACGCCAACCCGTGAACTCGTCGCCGACATCGCTCGGCAGCATCCGGATGAAATCTATTTTCTCGGAGGGCAACCGCGGCTTTCGCCGACGCGCGATCGTTTAGAAGGATTCAAGCAGGGGTTAGCGCAGGCAGGCGTCACCTTGCGTCCGGAATGGATTATTCACGGGAACTATCATCCAAGTTCCGGCTACGAGATGTTCGCCGCGCTGTGTGCGCAGTTGGGGCGTCCACCGAAGGCCGTTTTCACGGCTGCCTGTGGCTTACTCGAAGGGGTGTTGCGCTACATGGGCCAGCACAATCTGTTGCAAAGTGATATGCGACTGGCCAGTTTTGACGATCACTATCTTTACGATTCTCTGGCCATCCCGATTGATACGATACGCCAGGATAATCGCCAACTGGCGTGGCACTGCTTTGATTTGATTGGCAAGTTGATTGAAGGGGACGTTCCTGATCCGCTGCAACGCAAGCTCGATGCAACGCTCCAACGGCGGCATAAAACGGCAGGGTGATCCTGCGGTTCTTTCCAGCTTTTGAATGAGCATACAACGCCATAGTACGTCACTACGCTAAAGTTATTCCTCATTCATGGTAGATATAAAACGCTTCACTGTGTGCGAACGTTCAAACCGCCGCCAGCAAAGGGCGATATCAGTATCGATCCCAGGTGAGCTCAACGCATGATAGGTGACACTTGGCGGTGAAATGGCTGCCATCGACTCCGGTACCATGGCGAACCCACAGCCTGCGGCCACCATGCTTATGGAAGAGGAAAGCTGTGACGACTGCAATATTTTCTGCATATCAATTCCGGCTCGCTCGCAGCAACCGTAAACGCTGTCGTACAAGCACGGAGCAATCTCCTGCGGGAATAACACCATCGGCGTATCCCGCAATTGCTCCAGGGCTACATCACCACTTTCTGCAAGCGGATGGTTGCGATGTAACGCGACCATCATTTGTTCTCGGTCGAGGACTTTCACTTCAAACGCCTTGCTGCTCTCGCACGGTAGACGCACAAAGGCGATATCCAGTTCACCTTCCGCCAGCATAGTCGTCAGCGATGACATATTGGCCTCTACCTGGTAAACACGCACAGCCATATTCTGTTTCTGATATTTTCGGATAAGCGCGAATATTTTGGGATGAAAGGCGTCCGAACTGGTGATTCCGATCGACAGACTGCCGTTCAGCCCGCGCGCGATACCTCGGGCTTTTTCCAGCGCGGCATCGCTCAGCGCCAGGATTTTACAGGCGTCTTCATAAAAGGCTTCTCCCGCCTCGGTTAGCTCCACACCTCGTGTCAGGCGCCTGAACAACGGTGTGCCAACTTCATCCTCAAGCCGTTTGATCTGCTGACTCAGAGGAGGCTGAGAAATACCCAGCGCTTTGGCTGCCTTGGTGAAGTGTCGCTCACGTGCAACGGCGACAAAATACCGCAGATAACGAAGTTCCATATCTAAAACGTCTCAAACCAGCATGGGATCTATATTGGAACTCTCCGCTGAATCGGGTCAACATTTATTTAACCTTTCTAAATAAAGTTGAAGAGGACGAATACGATGTTGCATTCATCTGCATGCGACTGTGAGGCCAGTTTGTGCGAGACCCTGCGCGGGTTTTCCGCCCAACATCCTGACAGCGTGATCTACCAGACATCGCTTATGAGCGCTCTGCTGAGCGGCGTGTACGAAGGGGAGACCACCATCGCCGAACTGCTGGCACACGGCGATTTTGGTCTGGGCACGTTCAATGAGCTGGACGGCGAAATGATTGCCTTCAGCAGCCAGGTATATCAATTGCGCGCCGACGGCAGCGCCCGAGCCGCCAAACCCGAGCAGAAAACACCTTTCGCAGTAATGACCTGGTTTCAGCCTCAATACCGCAAAACCTTCGATACACCGGTGAATCGACAGCAAGTCCATGAGGTGATCGACCAGCAAATCCCCTCAGATAATTTGTTCTGCGCCTTACGTATCGACGGGAGTTTCCACCATGCGCACACCCGAACCGTTCCACGCCAGACGCCGCCATACCGGGCGATGACCGATGTGCTGGACGACCAGCCGGTGTTTCGCTTTAACCACCGCGAAGGCGTGCTGGTCGGGTTCCGTACGCCGCAGCATATGCAGGGCATTAACGTGGCAGGTTATCACGAACATTTCATTACCGACGATCGTCAGGGTGGGGGGCATCTGCTCGACTACCAGTTAGAAAACGGTGTGCTGACCTTTGGTGAAATTCACAAGCTGATGATTGACCTGCCTGCCGACAGTGCTTTTTTACAGGCTGATCTCCACCCCAGCAATCTGGATGCAGCGATCCGTTCCGTAGAAAACTAACAGGAGAACCACCGTGAACAGTGATAAACAGATACGGCAGTGGGCACATGGCGCCGATATGATTGTCGGCCAGCTGGAAGCGCAGGGGGTGAAGCAGGTTTTCGGTATTCCGGGCGCAAAAATCGACAAAGTTTTCGATTCCCTGCTGGATTCCTCCATCGAGATCATTCCCGTGCGTCACGAGGCGAACGCGGCGTTTATGGCGGCGGCGGTGGGTCGGCTAACCGGTAAAGCTGGAGTGGCGCTGGTCACTTCCGGGCCGGGTTGTTCGAATCTGATTACCGGCATCGCTACGGCTAACAGCGAAGGCGATCCGGTGGTTGCGCTGGGGGGCGCCGTGAAGCGGGCGGATAAAGCCAAACTGGTGCACCAGAGTATGGACACCGTTGCCATGTTCAGCCCTGTCACAAAATATGCCGTTGAGGTCAATTCACCAGACGCTATTGCCGAAGCTGTGTCGAACGCCTTTCGCGCCGCAGAACAGGGCAGGCCGGGTGGGGCGTTTGTCAGCCTGCCGCAGGATATTGTCGATCAGCCCGTCACAGGGGCGATTCTCCCTGCCAGCACCGCCGCCATGATGGGCCCTGCGCCGGAATCGGCCATTAATGACGTGGCGAAGCTAATCGAAAACGCCAAAAATCCGGTGATCTTGCTGGGGCTGATGGCCAGCCAGCCCGCGAACAGCGTAGCGTTGCGTAAGCTGCTGGAAAAAAGCCGTATCCCGGTTACCAGCACCTATCAGGCCGCCGGAGCCGTGAACCAGGAGCACTTCACCCGTTTTGCCGGGCGCGTCGGACTCTTCAATAATCAAGCCGGCGACAGGCTGCTGCATCTGGCCGACCTGATTATCTGCATCGGCTACAGCCCCGTTGAATACGAACCTTCCATGTGGAACCGCGGCGATGCCAGGCTGGTGCACATTGATGTCCTCCCAGCCTATGAAGAACGCAACTACGTGCCCGATCTGGAGCTGATAGGGGACATTGCCGCCACGCTGGATCTGCTCGCGAGCCGAATCGTGCAGAAGCTTGAGCTCAGTCCACGTGCGTCAGAAATTCTTGTTGATCGTCAGCATCAGCGCGATCTGCTCGATCGCCGTGGTGCATCGCTCAACCAGTTTGCCTTGCATCCGCTGCGCATCGTCCGGGCGATGCAGGACATCGTGAACAACGACGTGACGCTCACGGTCGACATGGGCAGTTTTCACATCTGGATCGCCCGTTATCTCTACAGCTTCCGGGCACGTCAGGTGATGATTTCCAATGGCCAGCAGACTATGGGCGTCGCGCTACCGTGGGCCATTGGTGCGTGGTTAGTGAATCCGGGTCGGAAGGTGGTTTCGGTATCAGGCGATGGCGGCTTCCTTCAGTCAAGCATGGAGCTGGAAACCGCTGTGCGTCTCAACGCCAACGTGCTGCACATCATCTGGGTGGATAACGCCTACAACATGGTGGCAATTCAGGAAGAGAAAAAATACCAGCGTCTTTCGGGCGTGGAGTTCGGCCCGGTCGATTTTAAAGTCTATGCCGACGCCTTCGGTGCAAAAGGCTTTTCCGTGGAAAGCGCCGACGCGCTTGAACCGACGCTCCGTGCAGCGATGGATGTCGATGGCCCGGCCGTGGTGGCCATTCCCGTCGACTACAGCGATAACGCGCTGCTGATGGGCCAACTCCATCTCAGCCAGATTTTGTGAATCATGATAAGGACAAAGAAATGCAAAAAGTTGCTCTCGTAACCGGCTCAGGCCAGGGGATTGGTAAAGCGATTGCGCTTCGCCTGGTGAAAGATGGCTTTGCTGTTGCCATCGCCGACTATAACGAAGAGACGGCAAAGGCCGTCGCCGATGAGATCGTCCAAAGCGGAGGCAAAGCTATCGCCGTGAAGGTGGATGTCTCGAACCGTGAACAAGTGTTTGCGGCGGTGGAGAAAGCGCGCACCGCGCTGGGCGATTTCAACGTTATCGTCAATAATGCGGGCATTGCGCCGTCTACACCAATTGAGTCGATCACGCCAGAGATTGTCGACAAAGTCTACAACATCAATGTAAAAGGGGTGATCTGGGGTATTCAGGCCGCGATTGACGCATTTAGAAAAGAGGGGCACGGTGGCAAGATCATTAATGCCTGCTCCCAGGCGGGACATACCGGCAACCCGGAACTGGCGGTTTACAGCTCCAGCAAATTCGCGGTTCGCGGGTTAACCCAGACCGCAGCACGGGATCTTGCTCCGCTAGGGATCACCGTTAATGCCTATTGCCCGGGCATCGTCAAAACGCCCATGTGGGCGGAAATCGATCGTCAGGTGTCTGAGGCGGCCGGTAAACCGCTAGGTTATGGCACAGAAACCTTTGCGAAACGTATTACGCTCGGCAGGTTGTCCGAACCGGAAGATGTGGCCGCCTGTGTCTCTTATCTCGCAGGACCCGATTCCGACTACATGACCGGCCAGTCCTTGCTGATTGACGGTGGGATGGTATTTAATTAAGCGCTACAAAGTTCTGGTATGAGTTTACCCCTGTAGATCTACAGGGGCCTTTTAATGACTGCTAAGTTAAGAACCTTATGAGAGCCAGTATTTGCCAGAAAATCCGCACCAATACTTCAGTGCGCATAATGTATATTATGTTAAATTCAATATCTGTTAACCAACTATTGAACCAGGCTCTATCTGTATCACTTACTAATCCACCTAACTCAATGATTCCCATACCTAAACTCAATAATGCTTGCGCTACGTGAATTCTGTGATTTCACCAGTACACTGATGAGCCAGATTTCACGCAGACAATCCGGAAATACAGGGATAATTTGCCGATACGCGCGCTTTCTTGTACCCTTCCCTTGCACTTCCATCACCATAATCAGAACTGGATTCATATGGCCGATCATCTTTCTAAAGACCCGTTGCATGGCATCACGCTTGAAATGCAAATCAATGCACTCGTCGCTCATTACGGCTGGGATAAACTCGGCAAACTGGTCAACATCAATTGTTTTAAAAGTGACCCTAGCGTCAAATCCAGTCTGAAGTTCCTCCGCCGCACGCCCTGGGCGCGCGCTGAAGTTGAAGCGCTGTATCTCGATTCCCGGGAAGATTTTGCATCTGATAACGATGACGATCATAACGATGACCCCTGGGCCAACAGTCGAATGAAAAAGAGCTGATCCGATAATGCCAAAAAACGTGAAACGTGCCGGCGCGCTCATCGCCGTTGCGCTGTTGCTCGCCAGTTGTTCGTCCAAACCGCCCGTCTCTTTAGTGACGCCTCTTCCGCCGGTGGCAAAACATCCATTGACGGTTAAGTCTTCCAGGGATTCAGGACCCATGCGCGGCGTTTGGCTTGCAACCGTTTCTCGTCTCGACTGGCCGCCCGTGTCATCCGTCAATATTAGCAATCCGACTACGCGCAACGTTGTGCAGAAAAAAGCGCTGACCGATAAGCTTGATAAATTGCAGAGTCTGGGAATTAACACTGTGTTTTTCCAGGTTAAACCGGACGGCTCTGCGTTGTGGCCATCGCAGATATTGCCGTGGTCGGACACATTGACAGGGAAAATGGGTCAAGACCCTGGCTACGATCCGCTGCAATTTATGTTGGATGAAGCCCACAAGCGCGGCATGAAAGTTCACGCGTGGTTTAATCCTTATCGCGTGACGGTCAATACCAAACCCGGAACAGTTGCAGAACTTAATCGCTCTATTTCGCTCAATCCCGCCAGCGTATATATTCTTCATCGCGACTGGATTCGCACGGCCAGCGATCGTTTCGTTCTCGATCCAGGTATTCCCGAAGCCAGAGACTGGATCACCAGTATTGTGGCCGAAGTCGTCTCGCGTTACCCCGTAGACGGCGTACAGTTTGATGACTACTTCTATGCTGAGACGCCGGGTTCAACGCTGAATGATAGCCTTACGTATCAGAAATATGGCAGCGGGTTCAGTTCTAAAGCGGACTGGCGACGGAACAACACCCAACAGCTTATTGAACAAGTTTCGCGAACGATTAAGCAGTTAAATCCTAACGTTGAATTTGGCGTAAGCCCTGCTGGCGTCTGGCGGAATCGTTCACATGATCCTTTAGGATCGGAAACGTCCGGTGCGGCGGCCTACGATGAAGCCTTTGCGGATACCCGTCTATGGGTACAAAAAGGGTTGCTGGATTACATCGCCCCTCAGGTTTACTGGCCCTTTTCTCGCAAAGCGGCTCGCTACGATGTCCTGGCAAAATGGTGGGCGGACGTCGTAAAACCGACCAATACGCGTTTGTATATTGGTGTCGCGCTTTATAAAGTGGGTGAATCGTCGAAGATTGAGCCTGACTGGACCGTCAGTGGCGGTGTGCCTGAGCTGAAAAAACAGCTCGATCTGAATGAATCAGTACCGCACATTGATGGCACGATTTTGTTCAGAGAAGACTATCTGAATCAGCCCCAGGCGCAGGAAGCGGTGAATTACCTGAGAACACGCTGGGGCTCGTGAAGAATAAAAGGCCTATTCCGGTTTCGGTCCGAACATATCCAGAAGCTGTTTCTGGTCCGGCATGCCAACCACCTGCTGAAGCTCATTTTTATCATTCATATAATAAATCGCGGGCGTCGCACTGGCACCCAGATCGTCCATCAGCTTCTGATGTTGCTGAAGCTGATTAAAGGTTTCTCTCGACCTGCTGCCCTCATATTTCGGCAGTGTTTTGCCACCCGATAATTCGTATGCTTTCCAGGCTGTAACGGGGTCGGCAGCATTCAGTATCGCCGTCGCGTTGGCGCCACTTTTTGGGTTTAAAAAAGCCACCAGCAGCGTATTTAATTGCACCTTCCCTGCTTTCACCCACGGCTGCGCTTCGGTCCAAAACGTCTTACAGTAAGGGCAGAAAGGATCGGCAAAAACAAACACTTTTCTCGGGGCGGTATCTGCGCCCTCTTTCAACGGCTGAGTTTTATTGAGTGTTTGCCACATTTCTCGTCCCAGTGGGATATAAATCTCCTTCTGGAAATATTCCTCGCTGATGTTTTTCCCTTTATCGTCATACAGATAACCAGAAATAACATGTTTGCCGTCTGGCGTAAGAAACAGCGTAACGCCCATATCCTGATATTGACCTATCCAGCTTTTAACTCCGCCGGGAGCATCAATTTCTTTAATGTTTTTGATATCCTGCTGCTCGGCAAAATGCTTCACGACGGCAGGAATATCACCGGCAGCAAAGCTCAATGCGGGTAAAAAAAGTGCGATAAAATAAAGACAACGTTTCATTTTTTCTTTCCGGATAATATCGAGTATGTGCGGCAGCATAATTATTGCGAGTCGGTTAACTGAGGCCAGTAAATATCGCCAACGCCATTCAATTGTGGCCGGGCGAATAAGAATCCCTGGAAACGTTTTATTCCGACAGATTCAAGCCAGCACCACTCGTCAATTTGCTCAACCCCTTCAGCCACAAGCGTAATCTCCATATCGGTACAGCAACTGATAATGGATTTCACAATTGCCTGCTTTGGACCGCTACGATGGATATTAGTGATAATCTCGCGGTCGATTTTAATCTTGTCCGGTTGGAATTTCGTGAGAAGCGATAATCCGGCATAACCCGAACCAAAGTCATCAATCGCCAGACCAATTCCCGCCGCACGGAGCTGTTTGATGGCACTATTGAACTGGTTGAAGCCAGAAATCATCTCATTTTCAGTGACTTCTACCACGACCTGTTCCGGCAAAAGATGGTGTTTTGCAATACTTTCCACTAAAAACTCGACCGCGCCGGGTACATTTACCAGCGACATTGGCAGTAAATTAATGGCAATTTTATGATCGCTGATACCGATTTTATCAGCCAGCGCGAAGGCATAGGCTTTCGTTTGCAGGTCGATTTCGTAAATACGGTTCGGGTCCAGGGCATTAAAAAAATGCTCAGGGCTACCGCCATCGTTGCCACGGATCAGGGCTTCGAGCGATGTGATTTTACCTTCAGAAGGATCGACAATCGGCTGGAAGGCAAACTGGCAAATTTGGCTGCTTATCAAACCATCAATGCCGTCACCAAAAGGCGCGTGTTCGCGTTCAAGCTTCCAGTTCTTGGGGCAATAAACTTTTCTGCTTCCCGATTTTTTACCTTGAGTAATAAAGGTCCGAATGAATTTAAATACCCGATCGTCTGAAGTCAGATAACTGTCGAGTTTGCTATAGCGCAATACCGACGCAAGCACCGATTTTGGGCTTTCTACCTGCAGATCAAATAATACCATTCCGACGTTATCAAACCGTCTTCTTGGCCCATAATCACGCAGAAGCTCTACGACACACTGGTGCCGTTTGTCTCCACGGATTTTATGAAAAAGCTTAACGACACTCTCTTCCGTTCCTTCGAGGATCTGCAGAAAGTCCGTCCCGTTACACAGCAAAATGCCGGTAATATTCAGCCCTGCGTTGCGTAGCTTTGCCTGCTCGACAAGTGATGTCAGCGAGAATGGTTCACAGGATGAATTTAACTGGCTTCGATAAATGAGTGTAGTCAGCACAGTAATAAGTCCCGTTTTGATAATTGCGCTTATAAGCGATTGTTTATCATAATTTATAGCTCAGGACTAATGATATTACCGGAATGTGACTTTTTCAGATTTTCTGTGGTTTATATAAGTTACGAAAATGTATACAGTATTTTATTCTGAACCTGTTAGCCTTTCCGCTTGTTTCGCCATACCGTTAAAAATCGCTTCGCTGATATGTGTCGGGAAATCAACCGGTAACGACTGACGCACCCGCTCGATAACCTCATTTGTCATACCGCCCATTTCGACCATCATCTTTTTCGCGCGCGTAGCAGAAAAACCAACACGCTCGGCCGTGGCCGGGAAATGACGTGGTTGAATTTGAGCCCAGTGGTATTGCCGGTTTTTGCCCTGCAACGCCATGGCCATTTTCGCTTTTTGCGCAGAAATACCCTTTGGCCCGAAGATGGGATAGGCCGACAAAATATCATAAAGCGGCGTCATCACGTAAGCCGAATCGGGTTCGATAAACACACTGTAATTTTTTGCATGTCCATCGATCGCGCCTATCAGCCAGTAAAATATCTGCGTGCGGAAAAACGTTTCGCGATCGTGGTTTGAACGGCGCGAGCCCAGCAGCAAGGTCATGATTTCAGCGATGCCTGGCCCGCCGTGAGATTCATATTTTAGCGCAGGTGAATAGCCGAGAGCCTGACACATATCTTCTTGCGGGAGGCGCATCAGCCACTTTCCGTCTCGCGACCATTTACGATCAAAACGCTCGACAATCAGGACTTTCTTGTCGGCATATGTCGCTAACGTTGCCTCCGCCACCGCAAAACCAAATTCACGTGCAAGATGTAAACACAGCCACTCATTCTCACAGCTTTCACTCAGATCAATATTGTTCTGCTCAATTTTCCCGATGGGGAGTTTGAAAATATGGCTGGTTGGCGTGCTGCCGGTGGGCCGTTGCCAACAATCCTGATGCCAGAGCAGCGCCGTTTTTTCTTGCGCGCCGGCAATGGAGATCCTGAAGTCCTGGTCGTCGGTCATCCCCAATGGCGCATTACGATACCCTTCCAGCAGTGCCGCAATCTCGTTATTGGAAAGCGGCGTGGCCTGCATGTGCGTCACAGGGGGTATTTCACTGTTTTCCGGATAGAGCTGGATTGCCCCAACACAATCGCGGCCAACGCTTGCCAGTAAATCGAAAGGATGATCCGTGGGGATTTTAAAGCGCGTTTGCATACGCGAGATAATCGCCTGCGAGTCAGGCAGCAAATTACTAAAGAAGTTATACACCACCTCACCTTCCTGACGACGCGGCGTTAATGGTAGCGACTGTGAAATCACGCGCGCACCCGGCGTGTCGAGCCATGTCTGCGCATATTGCCAGGACATCGCTCCTTTTCCGTTACGATACAGCGTACCGACAACCGTACCGTTCATCGCAACGGTCAGTTTACTGGTTTTCATTTACCACTCCTGCGTCCAGCTGCTGTCCTTTTCTGATACCTGACCCCGGGGCACGACGTGCAGTTCTAAATCCAGTGCTGAAAGCAGACGAAACAGCGTCTCCAGCTTGCTGGTATCCGGGTTTTGTTCAAAGCCTGATACTGTGGTTTGCTTCATCCCCACGCGTTCGGCGGCTTCTGCTTGAGTCAGTTCCAGCGCTTTGCGCTGATCTCTCATGGCACTGGCCAGCATGGTTGATGTGGTAATTTTCATTCTTGCTCCCTTTTTATCCCCGATCGCAGATAAAATAAAAATATCCCCTTGCGGGGATAAAAGCAAATTATACCCGCAAGAGGATATTTACGATTTATCCCCGCCAGAGGATATCCCGCTGACGCGCTGAATCTGGTCGGGCGTTAGTACGTTGCCATTACGATCCGTGACGCGCAGTTTGGCGACGGGTTGGTGTGCCGCATCCACCAAACGCGATACCGATTCACCTTCCTGGAACAGATGTTCTTCCCCCCACTGGCGCAGGGAGACAATCAGGGGAAGCAGCGATTTCCCCTTCTCAGTCAGATGATAGGCTTTATACGCGCCGCCTTCATTTGCCGGAGCCTGCAAGAATATGCCCGCCTCAAGCAGGATTTTTAAGCGCGCCGCCAGTACATTTTTCGCAACGCCGGTGCTTTTTTGGAAATCACTAAAACGGCTCATGCCATCGAAAGCATCACGAATAATCATCAGCATCCAGCGATCGCCCAATAAATCGACAGTGCGCGCCACCGGACAGGTGGTGGTGACAAACGTTTCTTCATGCGTCATAGCAAATACTCATAAAATCTAGTTGCAAATAAAAACCAGAATGGATAATGATTAACTGGTTTTTATTTAAAACCAGATTCAAGGATAAAGCAAATGACCTGTTCGGAATACCCTGGCGTGGCAGCACCGCTATCCTCTCGCCTGATTTTACTTTTTGCGACACTCTGCGCCTTTGCCGTGGCGAACGTTTACATGACGCAGCCGCTGCTGGACCAAATCGCCCTCTCACTCGGCGAGAGAGAATCCAGAATGGGCATGATCATCACCGCGACACAAACAGGTTACGCGCTGGGGCTGATGCTGCTGGTTCCCCTTGGCGACCTGTTTAACCGCAAACGGCTGGTCACGCTCATGCTACTGGCAAGTAGCGGGTTGTTGCTCGCCGCTTCCATGGCCTCTTCTCTTTACGGGTTAAGTGGCATGCTCAGTCTGGTGGGCGCGATGGCGGTGGTCGTGCAAATCATCGTGGCGTTTGCCGCCAGTCTGTCGGCCCCGGAAAGGCGCGGTCAGGTGACAGGCATCGTCACCAGCGGTGTGGTGATTGGCATTTTACTCGCGCGTCTGGTCTCGGGATTTCTGGCGCAGTGGGCGGGCTGGAGAGTCGCCATCATGGTCTCGGCCGGTGCGATGTTCCTGATGGCGTTGCTTTTCATCCGTACTGCGCCGAATGAACCGAAAAGGGAGCTTTCACCCTCGTACAGGCAACTGATGCTGTCGGTATTTTCTCTGTGGCGAGAAATCCCTGCGCTGCGGTCTCGCGGCATTCTGGCATTGCTGATATTTATGAATTTTAGCGTGCTATGGACATCCCTGGTTTTCCCGCTCAGCCATGCGCCGTTTAGTCTGACCACTGCACAAATTGGCCTGTTCGGTCTGGCTGGCATTGCTGGGGCACTGGCGGCAAGACAAGCCGGAATCCTGGCCGATCGTGGCCACGGACAACACGTCACCGGGATTGCGCTGGTGTTGTTATTGCTCTCCTGGCTTCTAATGGCATGGGGCGGATCATCGCTGATAGCGCTGACAGCAGGCATTATTCTGCTGGATTTTTCGGTACAGGCGGTTCACGTCACCAGCCAGAGCATGATTTTTGCAACAAGACCGCACGCCACCAGCAGACTGGTTGCCGCCTATATGTTTTTCTACTCGGTCGGCAGCGCCCTCGGTGCCCTGCTCGCCACCCGGGTCTGGAGCCTATTCGGCTGGACGGGCGTGTGTCTTCTGGGTGCGACGATTAGCGCGCTGGTGCTGCTTTACTGGCTGCTGATTGACAGGATTCGGCACAGCCAGAGAACTGATTAATCCGCTCCAACATATAGTTATAAAACGGGTTCGAGGTAACACGCATCAGCGAGTCCATTCCGACGACCAGCGTCGAGGTTTCTCCGCGCAGGGACATGTTGCCCAGATTGATCCCGTAGCGCTGCGGATCGGTGGGCTGGCTGCCGTAAAGATCGTCATTGGGTGGGAACGGAATCGCGACATGCGAAAGCGAGTAGAGATCGCGCGGATAGGAGATCGTCAGCGGCTGGACGCTTTCATCCCGTTCACCGGCGCGCGTGGTTCTGGCGACCGTCTCTAAACTCTGTGCCGAGGCATTGGTGACCACCGTGGTCGTGAACCGACGCGGCGTGGCCGGTAATAGCGATTCCGCTGCCACATACGCCCCCGGGCGGAACAGGGGTCGCAGCATCGCGGCCTGGTTTATATCGAAAAGAACCAGTGCGCTACCGTTTGCCGGTAACAGGTTAAACAGCGAATCCACCACGCCACGGGTACTGACGGTTGAATCCATAACAGACTGGAAAGCCAGAACCGGCGCAAGAGTCTCGAGCTTGCCACTGCGTGCATCGTTATTGAGCTGTTTCTGCAATGCCTGCGTCAGCAGCCAGGATTGGCGCGCCGCTTTAACCGGAAACGAATTGTATTTAAACGGATTATATTCCGGCAATACGCTCAGCCAGGCCGCTTTGGCGAACGGCGGCAACAACGCCGGTAATCCTGCCAGCCCGGCGAAACGAGCAAACGCATTCACGCGGATCATTGGAGACAGCAGAATTAGCTGCTGTGGTTGGCGCAACTGCGGATCGTCGAGCGCATCGAGGGCGTATTTCATCGCCAGCGCCCCGCCATTGGAATATCCCAGCAGATGCAAAGGCACATCCTTGCCTGCAAGACGGGTCGCTTCACGGACTGCCAGCCGAGTGACCGCCATCCAGTCTTGCCAGTCGACATCGGTGAGCGCACCCGGCGCCGTACCGTGACCCGGCAGACGCGGGGCAATCGCAATAAATCCCTGCTGCTGATAGTCACTGGCAAGGCTTTTCACGCTGTACGGCGAGTCCGTCAGGCCGTGCAGCAATACCACCACGCCTTTCGGCTTTGTACTCGGCATCAAAACAAACGAGCGATTACCCTCATCAGGAAAACGGCCCGACCATACCGGGCTATTACGATAGTAACGATTGAGCGGCGTTTTTTCGTTACCCTGTAACGTATCGGTCACGTCGGTCTGCAAATCATGGAAAATCGCTGTTTCACGCGCCAGATAATCATTAAAGGTGGCCTGATCAATCTCGCGTGCCGACATCTCATTCGCCGTCCATGTATGCCACGGCTGGAGTGCGGGACCCGTTTGCGACTTATAGATCCGGACGGCCAGAAGCACAATGACCACAATGCCCAACGCCTTTGCGCCATTTTTTAGTACAGCCAACAAACGCGTTCGTCTCCGCTGCGGCAGGTTAGTCATGATATGCCCTTTCATGAAAAATTCGTTTTCTATTAAATGTTAACAGAATAGCGGATAGACGAGGCATACGCCGCTGACGTAAAGTCAACGGATGCGCCTACTTATCGTTCTACTCTTTATTTCGGGTTCAGCTTGCGCGGCTCAGCTTGTGCCGCCGCCAGGTTTTACCCAGCCCTTCCCGCAAACGGCAAAAGGGAAATGCGTGCCCCTTCCCGCGCCGTATACCGGTAACCTGGATTTTCGCAGTAAATACGAAGGGTCTGACAGCGCCCGCGCGACGTTAAATCCGGAAGCAGAAAACGCCTTTCGTCAGCAGACAAAACACATTACCGATTTCGAACGCGGCATCTCGGAAATGGTCTGGCGCTATAAACGCAGCGGCGACACGAAAACCCTTAACTGCATTCTGGACGGTTACCGCCGTTGGGCTGACGCGGATGCGCTGACGTCTACCACCGCCAATCATACGGGGCGTTCAATGCGCAAATGGGCGCTGGCAACACTTGCCACGAGTTGGCTGGAACTGGATACCCCGCAAAAAAGCACAGAAACCGAACGCTGGCTGTCAAAGCTGGCCGATCAGGTGGTGAAGGACTGGGACGGACTGCCGCTGGAAAAAACCAATAATCACAGCTACTGGGCGGCGTGGTCGGTGATGGCCGCGTCAGTGGCGCTGAATCGTCAGGATCTGTTTGACTGGTCGCTCAAGGAGTACCGCATCGCGGCTCACCAGATTGATGACAACGGACAGTTGCCCAACGAACAAAAACGCCGTGCGCGGGCGGTGGCTTATCACAACTATGCCCTTCAGCCACTGGTGATGATCGCAAGCTTTGCAAAGGCAAATCAGGTGGACGTCACACAGGAAAATCACGGTGCGCTCACGCGGCTGGCAAGCTATGTTTTGCGAGAAGATAAAACCCATCTGGAATGGCTGGAGCCGTATTGTGCGTTATCGCACTGTGACGATGCGACGTTAACACTGCGCGACGCCAGCCGTCCCTTGAAAAACCGCCGTCTGGGGGGAGATTTGACGGCGTTATATCAACCTTAGATCTGCGCCATACCGCCGTCGACAAACAGCTCAACGGCATTGATAAAGCTGGCGGCGTCGGAGGCCAGAAATGCAACGGCTTTCCCGACTTCCGCTGGCTCACCAATCCGTCCCAGCGGAACCTGCGCCGCCAGTCCATCATAAAGCCCCTGGCGCTGCTCCTCAGGAACCAATCCGCCCAATCCAGGCGTTTTGACCGGGCCCGGACTCACCACATTGACCCGAATACCACGCCCCTGCAAATCCAGCGCCCATGAGCGCGCAAAGTTTCTCACTGCCGCCTTGCTGGCGCTATAAACGCTAAAGTTGGCCGTCCCTTTTACCGAAACGGTAGACGCGGTCAGGATGATGGACGAGCCAGCACTCAGAAGCGGTAACGCCTTCTGGACAGTAAACAGTACGCCACGAACGTTAGTCCCGAATATCCGGTCAAAATGCTCTTCGGTGATGGCACCCAGCGGCAGCATGTCCCCGCCACCGGCGTTGGCAAACAAAATGTCCAGACGCCCCGACTCTTCTGCGATCTGCGCGTAGACCTTATCCAGGTCGTCCAGACGGGAGGCATCCGCCCGAATACCCGTTGCCGACGCGCCAACCAACGCGACAGCATCGTCCAGCTCAAGCTGCCGACGTCCGGTGAGGTAGACTTTTGCCCCTTGCTCCGCCAGTTCCTGCGCGGTGGCAAGACCGATGCCCGTGCTCCCGCCCGTGACCAGGGCAATCTTGCCTGAAAGTGGTTGACTCATTTTCAATCGTCCTCGACGATGTTTCGAATAGGCTGTCAGTCAGCCGGTGAACACACTCTAGTCGCAGAAGAATTAATGAAAAATTAGCAAAAATAGAAAATACTCTTTCCATAGGTGGATAATCAGGTCTCTCAAGGAGAGCGTCATTGTGGATCAATTAATGGCTATGCGCGCGTTTACGCGGGTGGTGGAAACTGGCAATTTTACGCGGGCAGCGGATTCGCTGAACCTGCCGAATGCCACGTTAAGTAAGCTGGTAAAATCTCTCGAAGCCCATCTGGGAGTGCGTCTTCTACATCGCACCACCCGCCGCGTCGTCGCCACGCCTGAGGGACAGGACTATTATGAAAAAGCCTCGCGGGTGCTCATTGATATCGAGGAGATCGACACCGCGTTTAGCGCGTCACAGCGCAGGCCGAAAGGCTATCTGCGCATTGATATCGGTGGGTCTACCGCGCGCGAAGTGCTGATCCCGGCGTTACCGGATTTTTTACAGCGCTATCCGGAAATCAAAATCGATTTAGGCGTGTCCGATCGGCCGGTGGATCTGATTAGCGGTAACGTGGACTGTGTGATCCGTGGCGGCCCACTCGATGACTCATCGCTAATTGCGCGTCATATCGGTGATGCGACGATGGTGACCTGCGCGACACCGGGATATCTGAAGGCCGCGGGTGTGCCTGCCTATCCGGATGAATTACGAAACGGGCACAAGCTGGTGAGTTATTTATCGCCACTGACGGGCAGAGCATTCCCCTTTCGCTTTATCATTGAGGGTGAAATGCGGGAATTCAAAACGCAGCATCATATCGGGGTGAACGAAAGCAATGCGCATTTGGCGGCGGCCGTGGCCGGGATGGGGATTATTCAGACCTTTTGCTATGCGGCGAAAGAGGCCCTGAAAGACGGTACGTTGGTTGAGATCCTGCAGGCATGGCGGCCCGCGAGCTACCCTTTTCATGTCGTTTATCCGCAGAACCGGCACATGACGCATCGGCTAAGGGTTTTTATCGACTGGCTTGCCGAGATATTCCCTTCTGCACTGCGCGGTTAACGCCTCTGAATTAACGCGGCTGAAATGAGCCGGGCAGTCGCCCGGCTTCATGCATGGTACTTAGTTCAGTTTGTAATCCAGCGTGATTTCCGCTTTCAGTACCTGAGAAACCGGGCATCCCGCCTTGGCTTTTTGGATAATGCCGTCGAACTGTTTCGGATCAATGCCAGGTACCGTCACTTTGCTTTGTAACGCAATTTTGCTGATGGCAAAGCCGCTGTCGGTTTTGTCGAGGGAGACATCCGCGGTGGTATCGATGGAATCTGCGGTATATCCCGACTCACCCAGCATGAGCGAAAGCGCCATCGAGAAACAGGCTGCGTGCGCTGCGCCAATCAACTCTTCCGGGTTCGTCCCTTTTTCACCCTCAAAGCGGGTATTAAAGCCGTAGGGCTGCTGATTCAAAACGCCGCTTTCCGTTGAAACCGTGCCTTTGCCGCGTTTAATGTCGCCAGACCAGTGTGCTGAACCGTGCTTATGAATCGTCATTGATGCTCTCCTTTTGGCTTACAAAGGGTTAAGTATAGAACGTCGATTCCGTTCTGAGAGGAAGCCAGAAGAGTCTTAGACCTTAGCGCACAATTGCAGCAGATGATTTGACAGGGCATCGAGAAAAGCGCGCAACGCGGCGGGCTGATAATCTCTCGACAGATAAATACCATAAATCGCGATCGGTTTTGGCGTAAATTCTGGTAACACAGGTACAAGCGCCCCGCTGCTTAGCGCCGATTGCGCCTCCAGTTCGGGTAGCATAGCGATACCGCAATCGTTGATCGCCGCCTCCATCAGCAATGACGAGATACTGGCGCTCAAATTACCGCTGACGGCGGCTGTCACCACGTGCCCTTCCTCGGTAACAAGGTTCCAGGATTGTCCGGCAAAAAAACTGTAATGCAGGCAGTTATGCCCCGCCAGATCGTCAATCGACTGGGGAAGGCCTTTGTCTGCAAGATACGCCGGAGACGCACAAAGCACGGAACGACACTCCCCGAGACGACGGGCAATCATGCCGGGCTCCGGGTTATCGGTAATGCGAATCGCCACATCAATGCGTTCGCCCACCAGACTGACCGGATGATTATTAACATCCATCTCCACGCGTAGCTGCGGATACCGCGACAGGAAATCCGGCAACATGGGCGAGACGATTTGCATCGCCGTAAAATGCGCACAGGCCACGCGTAGCGTTCCGGCGGGGACATCCTTTGCCGACTGGTCTTCGATTTCCTGCGCCAGCTGAATGATATTGCGCACCTTCAGCAAGACCTTTTCTCCGGCGGGCGTGAGCGTCAGCTTGCGCGTTGAGCGGTGAACCAGACGCGTTCCCGCCCACTTTTCCATCTGCTCCAGATAGCGGCTCACCATAGGACGAGAAATCCCCAGTGCGCGCGCGGCGGCACTCAGACTTCCCAGCTCACAAATTCGGTTATAGACCTGGGCGGCGATAACGCGATCCATTTTAACGACTCCATCTGATCGATTTATGAAACTAAGCATGTCTTGTTTCAGGAATTCTCGCAAATGAAGATATCCGTACAATAGAGACTTCTGACAATATCGAGTATCGAGACAACATCATGAAACTGAACCGCCTTGCCCTGCTTTGCACCCTGTTGACGCCTGCTGTGTTTGCCGCGCCGTTGACGCTGGATACTTACAATCCGCAGGAGAAAGGCATTTTTGCTGTCTCCTCTACGCTGGTATCGGGGCCGAAAGAAGTGGTGCTGTTTGACGCACAATTCAGCGTGAAAGATGGCGAAGCGCTGGTCGAAAAAATTCGTCGCAGCGGCAAAACGCTCAGCAAAATTGTGATCACATCGGGTGATCCCGATTTCTACTTCGGCCTACAGCCGCTGGTGAAAGCATTCCCGAACGCCAAAGTGGTCGCCACACAAAAAGTGGTCGATCACATCAAGGAAACCAAAGATGCCAAACTGGCCTTCTGGGGGCCGCAAATGAAAGACGGCGCACCGACAGAGCTGATTGTTCCGCAGGTGATCGCGTCCACAACGTTTATGGTTGACGGCGAGAAAATTGATATTGAACAACCAGACAGCTACGCGGCCTATGTGTGGATCCCTTCGGCTAAAGCGATTCTCGGCGGCACCGGCGTTTCCTGGGGGATTCACGTCTGGACAGCGGATACCCAGAGCAAAGCGAGCCGCCAGCAGTGGCAAGAGACACTTACCGAAATGGCCGCGCGTAAGCCGGCGCGTGTGATCCCGGGTCATTACCTTGGAACGCCGACTGCAGGGTCAGAAGCCATTGATTTTACCCGCACTTATCTTCAGCAACTTGAGCAGGCTTTGACGGCGCATAAGGATTCAACAGCCGTGATCGGCACGATGAAAAAACAGTGGCCAACGCTTGCAGAAGACAGCTCGCTGGAGCTGAGCGCGAAGGTCAATACCGGCGAAATGAAGTGGTAACACGATAATATTCTCCTGCTATAGTGACTTTTTTATAGCAGGAGAAAAATATGCCTTCTACCGTCAGAGGAATTGATCATATCGGTATTACAGTACCGGATATTGAGCAAGCCACACTATTTTTCGAAAAAGCGCTAGATGCTCAGGTTCTTTATCGCTCCGTTGAACCCGGGGACGATAATATCGATAACGCATCACAAGAGAAAACGCTGCGTTTATTTCCCGGCACACAAATCCGCGCTATTCGTATGCTGACGCTTCCCCACGGCCCCGGTATTGAACTGTTCGAAATGCACGGCCCGGAGCAGCAGCCTGCCGCACGCCCGAGTGATTTTGGCCTTCAGCATTTTGCTGTGTATGTCGATGATTTTTCGCAGGCTATCGCCAGATTCATAGCGGCAGGCGGTGAAATATTTACGGAACCCAAACCGCTGACATTTCCCGATGAACGCGGTGAAGGCAACGCGTTCTGCTACGGAAAAACCCCCTGGGGCAGCGTGATAGAATTAATTTCCTGGCCCTCTCCGATGCCTTACGAAAAATATATCTCGTTACGTCGCTGGAAACCGTAATACACGTTAACAACGTGGTGATTATGATATTTTTATTTCCAGGATGAATCTGAGCCACAGTTGTAAAAATATTTGCCATTCTGAATGTGAATTACGAAGTGCAAGCCGAAGCATTAAATAGATAAAAACAGATAACGACACGGAGGCAGGCAGCATGTTTACTCATTACTCAGCAAATACACAATCCGCACAACCGGACCTCGTTCATGCCATTGAACAAGGCCTGCGCGCCGAACACGGCGCGGTCACTGAAGATGACATTTTAATGGAACTGACGCGTTGGGTCGAAGCCGCGGACAATGACATCCTCAGTGATATTTATCAGCAGACCATTAACTACGTCGTGAGTGGTCAGCACGCAACCTTGTCATAACCCAAGGGGTGACATTTCGTTTGCGAAAGCAAGCGTATCCTTCAAAACTCGCAACAGAATTGAGGAGTACACATGAAATCGAACCGTCATGCACGTCATATTCTGGGACTGAACTACAAGCTCTCCAATAAACGCAAAGTCGTGATTGAGGACAGCAACGAAACGGTAGTCACCCATGCGTCCGGCAGAAAACGTCACGCGGACAAATAAATCCCCGTCAGACTGACAACACCATCGGCAAAACCGATGGTGTTTTTGTATGTGCGCGACGAGTAATTAACATTCAGCTCCTTTATACTACCATCCGACCGCAGCCCTGCCAGCAAGCCAGAAAGATGACAACCTACAGTGCCAGGGACGGATATCTAAAAATCGAGTGAGTGACATGGACAAGAAAACAAAAAAACATCGTTCCCTTTATATTCCCTATGCGGGACCGGTTCTGCTGGAGTTTCCCCTACTGAACAAAGGCAGCGCGTTTAGCGCCGAAGAGCGCAGCAGCTTCAACCTGCTGGGCTTACTGCCGGAAGTGGTCGAAACCATCGAAGAGCAAGCCGAACGCGCCTGGATCCAGTATCAGGGTTTCAAAACCGAAATCGATAAGCACATCTACCTGCGAAACATTCAGGATACTAATGAAACCCTCTTCTATCGGCTGGTGCAAAATCATCTCGAAGAGATGATGCCGGTGATCTACACCCCTACCGTTGGTGCGGCATGTGAGCGTTTCTCCGAGATTTATCGTCGTTCTCGCGGCGTGTTTATCTCTTACGAGAACCGCCACAACATGGATGACATTCTGCAAAATGTGCCAAACCACAACATCAAAGTGATTGTGGTGACGGATGGCGAACGTATTTTGGGTCTCGGCGATCAGGGTATCGGCGGGATGGGTATTCCGATCGGTAAACTCTCTCTGTACACCGCCTGTGGGGGTATCAGCCCGGCGTACACGCTGCCGGTCGTACTGGATGTCGGTACGAACAACCAGCAACTGCTGACTGACCCGTTGTATATGGGCTGGCGTCACCCGCGCGTAACGGACGACGAGTATTACCAGTTCGTCGATGATTTCATCCAGGCGGTTAAACATCGCTGGCCGGACGTTCTATTGCAGTTCGAAGATTTTGCGCAGAAAAACGCGATGCCGCTGCTCAACCGCTATCGCGATGAAATTTGCTCGTTCAACGACGATATTCAGGGTACCGCGGCGGTCACCGCCGGGACGCTGATCGCCGCCAGCCGCGCGGCGGGCAGCCAGCTGAGCTATCAAAAAATTGTCTTCCTCGGTGCGGGTTCTGCGGGATGTGGTATTGCAGAGCAGATCATCGCCCAGACTCAGCGCGAAGGGTTAAGTGAAGAGCTGGCGCGTTCACGCGTCTTTATGGTTGACCGCTTTGGCCTGCTGACGGATGCCATGCCAAACCTGTTGCCGTTCCAGACCAAACTGGTGCAAAAGCGCGAAAACCTGAAAAACTGGGACACCGATAACGAAGTGCTCTCTCTGCTGGACGTGGTACGTAACGTCAAGCCCGATATCCTGATTGGCGTGTCTGGCCAGACCGGATTATTCACCGAAGAAATCATTCGTGAGATGCACAAGCACTGCGAACGCCCGATCGTGATGCCGCTGTCTAACCCGACGTCGCGAGTCGAAGCCACGCCGCAGGACATTATCGCCTGGACCGAAGGCAACGCGCTGGTCGCCACCGGCAGCCCGTTTGATCCGGTTATCTGGAAAGACAAACTCTACCCTATCGCTCAGTGCAACAACTCCTACATCTTCCCGGGTATTGGCCTGGGCGTGATTGCCTCTGGCGCGTCGCGCATCACCGATGAGATGCTGATGTCGGCAAGCGAAACGCTGGCACAGCACTCGCCGCTGGTGAAGAATGGCGAAGGACTGGTTCTGCCGGAACTCAAAGATATTCACATCGTGTCGCGCGCCATTGCCTTTGCTGTCGGCAAAATGGCGCAGCAGCAGGGCGTGGCGGTGAAAACCTCAGCCGATGCGTTGCAGCAAGCGATTGACGAAAACTTCTGGATGCCGGAATACCGCAGCTATCGCCGTACCTCGATTTAAACCCGATGACCAACTGGCCCTCTCTGCGCAGGAGAGGGTCAGGCACTGAATCGCAACGCCTTCTTCCCCGACTAGCAAAATTCCGCCGACCCCGTTACACTCCTTTTATCCATTAACTTGATGAATATATAAGGAGGCCAATTATGCTGTACTGTGAAATTTTCAATTTTTCACATACTTTAGGTGATCGCACTAGCTCAAGCGTTATCGACTTCATGTTGCGATAACTTCTGCTTGAGCGAAGACACCCTCTACTGAATCCCTTCTCTCGGGCTTACTGAGTTATCGTCAGCGACGTTTGACGAGGCATTTTCATGCCTGTAACACTTGAGTAAGCAACAATGAGCACATTACTAACTGCACAATCTTTACGTGTTGATACCGCGTTCGCGACGCTCTTCGACTCGCTCTCCTTTACCCTGAAAAAAGGCGACCGCATTGGTTTGCTGGGTGATAACGGCTGCGGCAAAAGTACCCTGCTGAAAATCCTCGACGGTACCGATTTTCCGGCTGTCGGCACGGTCGCACTCGCCGGACACTGTCTGATGTCACGCGTGGAGCAGCATCTGCCGGAGGCTGTTTATCCTCTGACGATGATCGACGCCGTGCTGGCGCAACTCCCGACGACTGAGCGCGATAGCCTGCGCTGGAAAGCAGAAACATTGCTGGCGACGATGGGCTTCACCGCGCCAGATATGGCCCTGTTCTCCGCGACGTTAAGCGGCGGGCAACACACGCGTCTGCTGCTGGCTCGCGCGCTAATTAGCGATCCCGATCTGCTGTTGCTGGATGAACCGAGCAACCACCTTGATCTCCCCACCATGCTGTGGCTGGAGCAGTTTTTGCAGAACTGGTCCGGTAGCTTTGTGCTGGTTTCCCATGACCGTCAGCTGCTGGACGCCGTCACCAACGGAAGCTGGATTTTGCGCGATAAAACGCTGCACGCCTTCGCGCTGCCCTGCACTGCGGCACGTCATGCGCTGGCGGCACGAGATGAAAGCGATGCCCAGCGGCATAAAGCGGAGCAAAAGGAGATTGATCGTGTTACGGCGAGCGCAAAACGGCTGGCGACCTGGGGCAAGGTCTACGACAACGAAGATCTGGCCCGCAAAGCCAAACAGATGGAAAAACAGGTCGAGCGCTTAAAGGAGAGTCAGACCGATCTCACCGTGGGCAGCCCGTGGACGCTCACGCTCAGAGGTGATGCGCTGCGCGCGGATCGCTTGCTGGAGATACAACATCTTGCCGTTCCACCTGCGCCTGGGTTAACGCCCCTGTTTAACGTTGATATCGCCCGGCTTAAAAGCGGCGATCGCATCGCGATTATGGGGCGCAATGGCTGCGGTAAATCTTCGCTGATGAAGCTTATCTGGCGACAATTTACCGCCGGGCAAGACACGGATGAACTGAAAATCCACCCGCGTGCCACGCTGGGTTATTACGACCAGACGCTACATCAGCTGCCGGATGACGCGCTGCTGCTGGACGCGCTTGAGCCGTTCGCGCCCGATCCGCAGGTCCGCAAAATGGCGCTGATTAGTGCAGGTTTTCCGTGGGCGCGGCACGCGCAAAAAGTCTCAACGCTCAGCGGTGGCGAACGTTCACGTCTGCTGTTTGTCGGACTCACGCTTGCCCGCTACAGCCTGCTGATGCTTGACGAGCCGACCAACCACCTGGATATGGAAGGTAAAGAGGCGCTGGCCGACACGCTGCAACAGTTTGAGGGCGGCGTGCTGCTGGTGAGTCATGACCGGCAGTTAATCCGTCAAAGCTGTAATCGATTCTGGCTGGTCGAGGATGGAAAACTGAGCGAATGGCACGATACCGACGCGGTCTTTGAACAGCTGCGCGAAAGCAGCGGCCTGAAACCGATCGCCACGTCGCGGTCTGTTGAAGAGGATCGCCTGCCGGAATGCGACGATCTGCTTGAACGGCTGGTGACGCTGGAATCGTTGCTGGCGGAGGATTTGGCGCGTAAGCCGAAGCATCAAAAACCTCAGCTTCAGGAACAGTGGCGAAAGGAAATTGAAATTCTGGAAGCCCAGCTGTAAATCGGTGCCCGGCGGTTAAACGCCGGGCGCATTTTTTATTGCGGTTTTTTCTCTTTCCAGGCATCCCATGCCTGTTTAATTTCTTGCTTCGCGGCGGCGGCATCGTTGAAACCGCTTAGCTCGACTTTTTTGCGCCCTTCTGGCAACGCTTTATAGACGCGGAAAAAGGCTTCCAGACGCTGTACTTCGATTTTCGGCAGGTCGCTGAGTTCTTTAATGTCGTCGTAAGTTGGGTCGATTTTGCTTGCTGGAACGGCAACGATTTTGTCGTCTTTCTCGCCGCCATCGACCATTTTCAGCACGCCAATTGCGCGCAGTTTAATGAGCGTCCCCGGTGCCAAAGGCGCACGCGTATAGAAAATGACGTCCAGCGGATCGCCATCGCCTGCCAGGGACTGAGTCAGCGAGCCGTAGTTAGCCGGATAGGCCACCGGCATCGACTGGAAACGATCGGCAATAATAAAACCGGTTTTGGCGTCGGTTTCGTATTTGATAATGCCGCCCGCCGGGATCTCGGTGACGGCATAGAATTCTTCCGGGTTATTTTCTGGCTGCGGAAATTCCAGAATATTTTGTGCCTGCACGGAGGCGGACAGGAGAACGCTGACGGCGATGATTTTTTTGACCAGATGCATTGTCTTTTAACTCTTCGGTTATTGAGAAGACAACACGTTACGTTTAGCAGATGACAGAACCATGACGCCTGCATGACAGAAAATCAGGCGTTCATATGAGACTTTTTCGGTGAAGATCAGGCCAGCGCGCTGTCATTAGCCTGATTACGTTTGCCTTTTTTATAGCCGTACATCAGTAACGAAGACATGGCCGCAAACGACAGAATGGCGGCGGGTAGCGTGACGTAGCTCCAGCTGTAGCCAAGCGTGATCATCATTCCACCAAAATAGGCACCGATGGCGCTGCCGAGATTAAACGCCACCTGGCCCCCTGCTGCTCCCAGTAATTCGCCGCCTTTCGCATTCTGCAGCAACAGAATTTGCAGTGGCGCAGAGAGCGCAAAAAGTCCTGCACAGCAGATAAAGCCCATCACCAGCGAGGCCGATTTGTGCTCGCCAAAGGCAAACAGCGCCACCAGCGACAGGACGATGACCAGATCGGTGGTAGCGGCAATGCGCAGCGGACTGTAGCGTCCGGATAATTTGCCGCTCAGCATATTCCCCAACACCATACCCAGCCCCATCACCATCATTATGACCGTCATGAAGGCTTCCGAAAATCCGGAAACATTCACCATAAACGGCTTCACAAAGCTGAACCACGCGAACACGCCCGCATTGCCAAACATGGTGGCGGCAAAAATTAACCAGGGTTCCGGCTTTTTCAAAAAGTGGAATTGCTCGATCAGTCTGGCGTCCGATTTGTCGTACAGCGTGGGAACCCAGAAAATAATCGACAGGATCACCAGGGCATCAAACGCGGCAATCATGAAAAAGGTGTATCGCCAGTTGTATTCATGTCCGAGCCAGGTCCCCAGCGGAACTCCAACCAGATTCGCGACCGTCATGCCGGCAATCATTCCGGCTACGGCCAGGGTTACTTTGCCCGGCGGCGCAATTTTAGACAGGATGATCGCCCCGACGCCGAAAAACGCGCCGTGGGGAAAACCGGACACCAGTCGCCCGATGGCCAGCCAGAGATAGGAGGTAGAAAAAGTAAAAATGACATTCCCAACGACACACAGCGCGACAAGGAAGAGCAGGATCGTTTTTAATGAGAATTTGCCTGAAAACAGCGCAATGATCGGTGCGCCAATAACTACCCCGAACGCGTAATACGAAATCATGCTTCCGGCGGAAGGGATCGTGATACCAGTGTCACGAGCCAGCTCAGTTAACACGCCCATAATGCCAAATTCAGCCATTCCCAGACCAAAAGTGCCAAGAGCCAACGAAAAAATTGTTTTTTTCATACCTCAACCACTGGTTAATCACTCGCGACGGGCATTATTAAATAATCTTGTATGGTGAGCCAGCTCAAATCTGTTGGCTGACAGTTTAATCCATTAATTCAGGTGCTTTATCCAACATTATTATAATTTGGTTGTTGCATGATATTTCTTTTAAATCAAAAACTTAAAAATTTAGCGTTGAAAGCGTAGCCTCGTGATGCGAATGGGAAATAAAAAGCCCCGGCAGGTGCCAGGGCATGAGAGAGTTTAAAGTGTAGCTTTTACAGTGTGCTTTCTGCCGCTGCTTTAGCGTGTGTAATAGCGCCAGCATTGAAAATGGGGTGCTCGTGATTGTTCGTTACGTCACGAACGCGGTAGATTTTCCATGCATCATCTTCACGGCGAAGAAATACTTCAAGGTGTATACTTCTCCCGCCACCCGCCCCCTCAATTACCTGGACGACTTCACCGTTTAAAAATGGCCTTGCGTTTTCCACTCGTAGCGCAGGTATCCATTCGCGAGAGTAATCCTGGGTATACGTAAAATAGTCAGACTCTATTAACTCTTGTTCAGCGATTTCCTGAATGGCACCAATGCGAGCAAGAGTATCAGCAGAAACATATTTATGCAGTTTGTCTGCAGGGTAAGCCCTGGCTTCATCGCTGCCGAATACGAAAAGATAGGATTTATAAAATGATTCGGTAGCGTTTTGCGCACTCTGATCTTGATTGGCAGCCGAACTGCATCCCACCAGCAACATAACGAATGATAAAAATATCCTTTTCATCAATACATCCTGTAAATTTTAAAGGATGGTTGCATTTTCCGGTACCCAGGCCCCGGATACATGCTTTTTTGAACAAAGTCAGAAATCCACTGCGTGCCGTCAAACATCGTCATGTGACCTATGCCATTTCCACCGGGGTATGGCTGTATCACAGCCACACCGCCAGAAATTAACGTTGAACCGGGCGGCAGCTCACTGAATCCAGCACGCAATAATTCCGCCCCATAATCTTTTGCATAATCTGTGTTCGATACCTTCACATCGCCAGCCAGAATGGCCAGGCGGGTAAACTTAGCACATTCACTATGAGAGTGCCCCAGCGCGTGTGAACGGAGATACGAAACTGCAGCTTCTTTATTCCAACTCATTCTTAGTTCCATTAAGTAAATAAGAATGAAATTATCATATTAATCACATACAAAAATCAGGGTTAAAAGTGCTAATTTCGTTGCGTCAGATTACGTATATTATGAGGTGGATTACACTTCATAGTGCGGCCTCGCTTTTCCCGCGCGCCGGACAACCTGAGGATGACAATCATGGGTAGCAAAAAGAAAACCAGTGTCGCTGTTGATGTCGAAAAGAAAGCAGCGCTTAAGACCCAAGAGTATGAAAAAGAACTGCGTCGCCTCTACGTGGAACTGGTGAAACTCCAGCAATGGGTCGTCGCGAAGGGCCTTAAGGTGTGTATCGTGTTTGAAGGGCGTGACGGCGCGGGAAAAGGCGGCACCATTAAGGCGATCACCGAGCGCGTCAGCCCCCGTGTTTTCCGGGTGATTGCCCTGCCCGCGCCGACCGACAAAGAAAAGAGTCAACTCTATTTCCAGCGCTACGTGCCGCATCTGCCTTCTGCCGGTGAAATCATCATTTTTGACCGCAGCTGGTACAACCGCGCAGGCGTTGAACGCGTCATGGGGTTTTGTACGCCGGAACAGGTTGAAAAGTTTCTGGACGGCGCGCCGATTATTGAGCGTGCGATGGTGGATGCGGGCATTATCCTGATCAAATACTGGCTCGAAGTGACGCCAAAAGAACAGGAACGCCGCCTGCGCGATCGCATTGATGACGGGCGCAAAACCTGGAAACTGTCGCCAATGGACATTAAGTCGTTCAACCGCTGGGATGAATACACCGAAGCGCGCGACGCCATGTTTGCCGCTACCGATACCGCCTGGGCGCCGTGGTATGTGGCGCGATCGGAAGATAAAAAACGCGTGCGGCTGAATATTATCTCGCACCTGCTTTCGCAGATCCCTTACAAATCGTTGCCCGCCGAGACGGTTAAGCTGCCGAAGCGTCGAAAAATTGGCAAGATTAAACCAACCGATTATCCATTCAGGTATATTTCTGAGCGGTTTTAAGCGCGTTTTGCTCTTCGTGCAGTCGTCAGAAATAGACATAAAAAACCCGCACCGAATGGCAATCTGGTGCGGGTAATCAGCAAAATAACAGGTTTTACTTAATCCCCTCCGTACTCTCTTTTTTGGCTTCCAGCCTTTCGACGTCACGATACCAGCGCGGATGGTGTTTCTGCGCCCAGCGGCGACTGACCTTCCCTTCAACCATGCCTTTAATCGAGCCTTTCACCCAGAATGCCATATACATATGAATCAGGATGGCGTGGATCAAAATAATGGCCGACGTCGCATGGATCAGCAGACTGTAGCGAATCACCTGGATTGGGAAGTAGTGCGCAAAATAAGGACGCCAGATGATCACGCCAGTCACCAGCAGCACAAAAATCATGCTCATGATGGTCCAGAACATCATCTTTTGCCCGGCGTTGTATTTGCCTACTTTCGCCACTTTATGCTCGTTGCCTTTCAGAACTTCAACAATCCCCTTCACCCACGGAATATCCTGCTTATCCGGAATGTTGTGATGAACGAAGCGCACGAACATAAACATCAGCACCACAAAGATCAGCACGCCAAAGAACGGATGCAGAATGCGCCCCATCTGCGGTGTGCCGAAGGTTTCGGTTAGCCATTGCAGCGTTGGGAAGAAAAACGAAATCCCCGACACGGCCACGAGGAAGAAGCAGATCACCACCGTCCAGTGACAGGCGCGGTCGATAAACGTCGTGCGCATTATCATCTTTGACTTACTCATGGCGATCCTCCTCGTCATCATCCACCTCTTTGTTGGGACCGATGCCTATGTAGTGGTAAATCAGCCCGGCGAAGGTGGCGACAAAACCGGCCGCGGCGAGCGGTTTCAACGCGCCTTTCCACAAACTGATAGAGGTATCAATGGCGGGGTCTTTGGGCAGCTTATGATAAAGCTCCGGCTGATCGTTGTGGTGCAGCACATACATGACGTGCGTTCCCCCGACACCCTGCGGATTGTAAATCCCTGCGTGGTTATAGCCGCGTGCTTTCAGCTTATCGACGCGCGCCTGCGCCACATCCAGCATCTCTTTTTTGGTACCAAAGTGAATCGCGCCGGTTGGACAGGTTTTCACGCAGGCAGGCTCCTGGCCCACACTCACGCGATCCACGCACAGCGTACATTTGTATACCCGGTTATCGTCTTTGCTCAGACGCGGTACGTTGAACGGACAACCCGCGATGCAGTAGCCACAACCAATACAGTTATCCTGCTGGAAATCGACGATACCATTGGCATACTGAATAATGGCGCCTGCCGACGGGCACGCTTTAAGGCAGCCCGGATCCTCGCAGTGCATACAGCCGTCTTTGCGGATCAACCACTCCAGCTTGCCGTTTTGATCCGTTTCGCTAAAGCGCATCACCGTCCAGGATTTGGCGCTCAAATCCGCGGGATTATCGTAAACCCCTACGCAGTGCCCGACCTCATCGCGAATGTCATTCCACTCTGAACAGGCCACCTGGCAGGCTTTGCAGCCCACACAGGAGGAGACATCGATAAGCTTGGCCACTTCCGCCTTAAAATCCCGCGCACGAGGCGCGGGCGTCATCGGGTTGGTCGCGGAGCGTTTGATGATGTCTTGTGTTTCCATTGCCATTTCCTCGCTCCTTAGGCTTTCTCGATGTTAACCAGAAACGCTTTGTATTCCGGTGTTTGCGAGTTGGCATCGCCGACGTTTGGCGTCAGGGTATTGGCGATATAGCCCTTCTGCGCCACCCCTTCAAAGCCCCAGTGCAGCGGAATACCGACGGTTTCGATCTGCTGACCGTTAACCTGCAACGTTTGCAGACGACGCGTCACTACCGCGACCGCACGAATAAACCCGCGCTTGCTGCTCACGGTCACGCGATCGCCATTGGCGATACCCTTCGATTTCGCCAGCGTTTCGCTGATTTCCACAAACTGTTCCGGCTGCGCAATCGCGTTGAGTCGCGCGTGTTTGGTCCAGGTGTGGAAATGCTCGGTCAGACGATATGTGGTCCCGACGTACGGGAACGTGTCTTTCTTACCGAGGCGCAGCGCGTCGTCTTCGTACAGGCGAACCACCGGGTTTGACACCACGTTCGGGTGCAGCGGGTTTGTCCCGAGCGGGGTTTCCATCGGCTCGTAATGTTCCGGGAATGGCCCTTCGGCCAGCTTATCGAGCGCAAACAGCCGCCCAAGCCCTTCCGGCTGCATGATAAACGGCCCGGTCGCGCTACCCGGCGCGGCAGTGTTGTAGTCAGGAATATCGTTACCCACCCACTTCGTGCCGTTCCACGCGATCAGCATCCGGTGAGGATCCCACGGCTTCCCGTTAATATCCGCCGAGGCACGGTTGTACAGCACGCGACGATTGAGCGGCCACGCCCATGCCCAGCCGAGCGTATTGCCCAGTCCTGACGGATCGGCATTATCGCGGTTAGCCATCTGGTTGCCCTGTTCCGTCCAGCTTCCGGCGTAGATCCAACACGACGATGCGGTTGAACCGTCATCGCGCAGCAGCGCGAAGCTGTTCAGCAGCTGGCCTTTCTTCGCCAGCAGCGTGCCGTTAGCGTCATAGAGATCCGCCAGCGCCACACCGTTGTTCTCTTTCGCCACCTCTTCCGATTCAGGATGATCCGGCTGTTTATAGTTCCAGCTCATCTTCAGCAGTGGTTCGACGCCTTTCCCGCCTTCCGTGCGGTACATTTCGCGCAGACGGTGGTAAATCCCCGCCAGAATTTCGCCGTCATTTCGCGCTTCGCCCGGGGCATCCTGGCCTTTCCAGTGCCACTGTAGCCAGCGCCCGGAGTTGGCAATCGAGCCGTCTTCTTCCGCAAAACAGGTCGATGGCAGACGGAACACTTCGGTCTGAATCGACGCTGTGTCCACATCGTTCATCTCGCCATGGTTTTGCCAGAAGTTCGACGTTTCGGTGACCAGCGGATCAATAACCACCATGAATTTCAGCTTACTTAAGCTGCGCACCACTTTGTTTTTGTCCGGGAACGACGCGACCGGGTTGAACCCCTGGCAGATGTAGCCGGTCACGTTGCCTTTATCCATCATGTTGAAATACTTGATGACGTCGTAGGCCTGGTCCCATTTCGGTAGCCACTCAAAGCCCCAGTCGTTCTCTTTCTGCGCGGCATCGCCGTAAAACGATTTCATCAGGCTGACGAAGAACTTCGGATAGTTGCCCCAGTAGTTGACCTGATCGGCAAGCGTCGCTTTCGGCGTGTTCGCCGTGAGATAGGTCTGCAGATCGGCGTGCTTATCCGACGGCAGGCTCAGATAGCCGGTCAGGCTGGTGGACAGCAAGCCGAGATCGGTTAACCCCTGAATATTGGAGTGTCCGCGCAGGGCATTTACGCCGCCGCCCGCCATGCCCATATTGCCGAGCAGCAGCTGAATCATCGCCATGGTGCGGATGTTCTGCGCGCCCACCGTATGCTGCGTCCAGCCAAGCGCATACAGGAACGTTGTGGTTCTGTTTGCCGCGCTGGTGGAGGCCAGCACTTCACAGATTTTCAGAAAATCGGCTTTTGGCGTACCGCAGATGTTTTCCACTACGTCTGGCGTATAACGGGAAACGTGCTGTTTCAGTAAGTTCCATACGCAGCGCGGATCGGTCAGAGTTTCGTCGCGTTTGGCAAAACCATTTTCGTCAAACTGATAGTTCCAGGACGATTTGTCATACTGGCGTTTTTCAGCGTCATAGCCGCTGAAGAGGCCATCATCAAAGGCAAAATCTTCCCGCACCAGCAGATTGGCGTTGGTGTAGTGTTTGACGTATTCGGCGTTGATTTTATTATTTTCAATCAGATACAGCAGCACGCCAGACAGGAATGTAATGTCCGTACCGGAGCGAATAGGCGCATAAATATCAGCGACAGAGGCCGTCCGCGTGAACCGTGGATCGACGACGATCAGCGTCGCGTCGTTATTGTTTTTCGCTTCCATCGCCCAGCGGAATCCCACTGGATGGGCTTCAGCGGCGTTACCGCCCATCACCATCACGACATTGGCGTTTTTGATATCAACCCAGTGGTTGGTCATCGCACCGCGACCAAATGTTGGAGCAAGACTTGCTACCGTTGGTCCGTGTCAGACGCGCGCCTGGTTGTCTACCGCCAGCATGCCGAGAGAACGCACGAATTTTTGCGTCAGCATGCCCGTTTCATTACTTGCCGCAGAGGCGCACAGCATCCCTGTGGACAGCCAGCGGTTGACGGTGACGCCCTGCGCATTCTTCTCGATAAAGTTGGCGTCACGGTCGGCTTTCATTAATTTTGCGATCCGGGAAAACGCCTCGTTCCAGGAAATGCGCTGCCATTTATCTGAACCGGGCGCACGGTATTCCGGGTAACGCAGTCGGTTATCGCTGTGAACATAATCGAGCAGACCCGCACCTTTCGGACACAGCGCCCCACGGCTAACCGGATGGTCCGGGTCCCCTTCGATATGATAAATCGCTTCTTTGGCGTTCTTCGCGCCATCGCCCAGGCTATACATCAATAGCCCACATCCCACGGAGCAGTATGTGCAGGTGTTGCGGATCTCTTTGGCGCGCAGCAATTTATAGTTGCGCGATTGAGCCAGCGCTAGTTTGGGAGCAAATCCCAACGCAGCAGCTGTTGTTCCGGCCATACCGCCCGCGCAGATTTTAAAAAACTTTCTGCGGCTGACGTCCATTGCGTTCCTCGTGATAGAAATGAGTCTTCGCGCCGCAAACTATCAGCTATATCACTGCATTTTTTGCGTCAAATCAATCTCAACCCTATTCGCCCCCTTAATAGTCGCCGCTGACGACTTTGAATAATCCTTTAGGATGAGTCACTTGCTGATTGGTTAGCGAAAGCCTCTGAAAAAATGCTATAAATTTGCCCCTTAATGACAGGTCTTTGGGAACGTAATGGACAGGAAAAGAGCAACACTGATTGGCCTCGCTGCGATAGTCTTATGGAGCACAATGGTGGGGTTGATTCGCGGTGTCAGTGAAGGGCTCGGGCCCGTGGGTGGCGCGGCAATGATCTACACGCTCAGTGGATTACTTTGTCTACTGACCGTTGGATTTCCTAATCTGAAGCGTTTTCCGCCGCGCTATCTTATTGCCGGCAGCGTGCTGTTTGTCAGCTACGAAATATGCCTGGCGCTGTCGTTGGGTTATGCCAGTAATCGCCATCAGGCAATTGAAGTTGGGATGGTAAATTATCTGTGGCCGAGCCTGACGATTGTCTTTGCGATCGTGTTCAACGGGCAAAAAACGAATTTATGGGTGATCCCCGGATTACTGATTTCGTTACTCGGTGTGGGATGGGTTTTAGGCGGCGAGCAAGGGCTGCATCTCGATGAAATTGTCAGCAATATCGTCTCGAATCCGTTGAGTTATGGCCTGGCGTTTGCGGGTGCATTTATCTGGGCGGCATACTGCACCGTCACCAGTAAATATGCCAAAGGACACAATGGGATTACGCTGTTTGTGTTACTCACGGCGCTGGCGCTGTGGCTGAAATATCTGTTCAGCGATCAGCCTGCAATGGTGTTTAGCGTGCCCGTGGTGATCAAACTGCTAATGTGCGGGGTGGCGCTGGGTTTTGGTTATGCCTCATGGAATATCGGTATTCTGCACGGAAATGTGTCGGTACTGGCGACCGTTTCCTATTTCACACCTGTGCTTTCCGCCGCACTCGCCGCCGTGTTGCTTAACGCCCCGCTTTCGTTCTCCTTCTGGCAAGGCGCGCTGATGGTCTGCTCAGGGTCGCTGCTGTGCTGGTACGCGACCCGAAATAAGCAACAATAAATGATACGCGCGGCGGAGAAATCTTCCGCGCTGATGTAACGGTTAAATATTTGTGATCGCGCGTAAAAATATTCATTTATCCACTCGTGTCTGCATTCATATCCTGTTTATATTTCGCCCGTTCGAAACGTCCTCTTACATTATTACTGACAGAAACTGACAACCCACAGGTATTAATTACCGCCTATTATTCCCGCCTGACATAGCGAGGCACGCAATAATTCATTACTGAACATTGCGGAAATATCTGTGTAATATCGCTTAAGTCATTGATTGTTCATTTGCATGAGTAATCATTGGATATCAATACTCCAAAATAACAGATAATCATTATAGGTAATAAAACCTTGCTGAAACTATAAATCTATTAATTATCATAAAATGGGAATAACCGAGTGTAGAATAATAAATAACCGATATCGGTTATTTCAGGGCATTTAATAGGATCTGTGTCACACTAATTGAAATTAAAAGTAATATCTTGAAACTTATTATTGAAAGAACACTACAAGATTCTTAAAAATAGCATGCCATTGACAAACCACTTCGTTGAGAAATTGTTTAGCAATGGCTCAGGACATGCTTAAAGAAAATTATAAGGATTATTAAAAATGAAACTTAAATTAGTTGCAGTGGCAGTGACTACCCTGTTGGCAGCAGGTGCGGTAAACGCAGCAGAAGTATTTAACAAAGACGGTAACAAGCTGGATCTGTACGGTAAAGTGACCGGTCTGCACTACTTCTCTGATGACACCGACAACGACGGCGACAAAACTTACGTGCGTCTGGGCTTCAAAGGTGAAACACAGATCAACGACCAGCTGACCGGTTTTGGCCAGTGGGAATATGAGTTCAAAGGCAACAACGACGAAACCAACGGTGACAAAGGCAACAAAACCCGTCTGGCATTCGCAGGTCTGAAATTCAACGAATTCGGTTCTTTCGACTACGGTCGTAACTACGGCGTGGCTTACGACATCGGCGCATGGACCGACGTACTGCCAGAATACGGCGGAGACACCTGGACTCAGACCGACGTGTTCATGACCGGCCGTACCACCGGCGTAGCAACCTACCGTAACCAGGACTTCTTCGGTCTGGTTGACGGCCTGAACGTGGCTGCACAGTACCAGGGTAAAAACGACCGTGACGACGTCACCAAAGCGAACGGCGACGGCTGGGGTCTTTCTTCAACTTATGAATTCGACGGCTTCGGCGTGGGCGCAACCTACGCAAAAGCTGACCGTACTGACGATCAGGTACGTTACGCAGCGCAGAGCGTTCTGAATGCGTCTGGCGATAACGCTGAAGTGTGGGCGGCTGGCCTGAAATACGATGCGAACAACATCTATCTGGCAACCACCTACTCCGAAACCCGCAACATGACGGTCTTCGGCGACAAGCATATTGCTAACAAAGCGCAGAACTTTGAAATGGTTGCTCAGTACCAGTTCGATTTCGGCCTGCGTCCGTCTGTCGCTTACCTGAAGTCAAAAGGTAAAGATATTGAGACTTACGGTGACCAGGATCTGGTGGAGTACATCGAGCTGGGCGCGAGCTACTACTTCAACAAAAACATGTCTACCTACGTTGATTACAAAATCAACCTGCTGGACGACAACAAATTCACCAACGATGCGAAAATCGCTACCGATAACATCGTTGCACTGGGCCTGACCTACCAGTTCTAAGAATTTGTAAGTTAAAAAGGCCAGCCCACGTGGCTGGCTTTTTTTATCGCGGTCATCTGGCGTGATAAAGGAGTACGCCATGCAACGCTATACCGGACGCTGTTTGTGTGGGATGAGCCATTTCAGCGTCAACATTGAAAATCTGGATGTGTATGCCTGCCACTGTACGACGTGCCAGAAATGGTCGGGCGGGATTGCCATGTATATTGAAACCGCAGTTGCGCCAGCGGTGGAACAAGGTTCAATCGCCCCTTCGCACTTCTCGTCGTCGGCCCGCGGTGAGCGCTGGTTTTGTCCCGGTTGCGGCTGTCCGCTCTGGTACGAACTGACGCCAACGGAACGCTATTTTGTCCCGTGGACATTGCTGGAGCTGAGTGAAGATGAACGCCGCCGACTGGTGTTAGCCGCCGAAATCTATACCGAAACACAGCCCGCGTTCTGGCGATTGACCGGACAATACGCGCGTTTTAGCGGCACCGAAATTGAAGCGCTGGACAAAAGCTGTTCGCTGACGGCGTAACCTCACTGCTCTTTGCAGACAGGAGATCGTGTCGATAAAGATAGTGCGTGATACCCGGCATGCTTCGCGCCGCCGGGCGAATGACTACTGTTTCACTTTCGCCAGGCTAAACCAAATCCCGATCGCAAGGATTAACAGCATCCCGCCTGCGCTTCCCAACGCCACACTGTGTGAGGTGATAAACGCGGATTTTGCAGCTTCAATGACCGAGTCTGCCAGCGCTGGCGTCAAATCCTGCGCCACTTTCACGGCTTCACCAATGGATGAGGACGCTTTTTCTGCCAGCGTTTCGTTCAATCCTTGCGGCAACACAATCGACGCCGAGAAGCTGCGGGTTAACAGCAGACCAAAAATGGCGATACCTAACCCCGCGCCCAGCTCATAAGACATGGTTTCAATCGCACCGGCGGCTGCCGCTTTCTCTTTTGGCGCGGCAGCCATAATGGCAGACGTGGATGCCAACAGTGCACTGGCGGCACTAAAGCCCAGCAGCACCATCAGGCTCCACGCTTGCCACTGCTGCGTACTGAAGTCGAGCATCGATAATCCCATGAAACTCACCGCACTCAACCCCATGCCGCCCACCGCCACAATCCGCAACCCCAGACGACCCACCAGCACGCCAGCAATCGGCCCACTGAATCCGCTGGCGACCATCACCGGCAGCATAAACTTGCCCGCTTCAAACGGTGTGAAACCGTGAACAAACTGCAACTCCTGAGCCATCAACAGTTCAAAACCCACCAGCGCGATCATGGCCGTCATCGCCATCACCACACCGCTTAAAATGATGCGATTGCAAAACAGGCGCATGTCGATCATCGGCGTGCTGGCGCGTAACTGAATACGCACAAAAGCAAACAGCATGACCGCGCCCGTCAGTAATGTCCCCGCAACCAGCCACGGCGAAAGCGCCCCTTTCAACGCCGTTTTGGCGCTGTAAACCAGCAGTAAAATCGCGACGATCAACATCAGCGCATGGCTGATATTCAGCGGCTGCTCGGGACGTCCCTGCTGTTTAGGAACGAGGCGTGCCGCAAGGGCGACAACCACAAGCACAATCGGGACGTTAATCAAAAAGACCGAGCCCCAGTAGAAATGCTCCAGCAGAATGCCGCCAACCAGAGGACCAAACGCCGCACCGCCCGACCCCACCGCTGCCCACACGCCGAGGGCAATATTACGGTGACGAGGTTCGGTAAACAGCGTGCGGATCCCCGCGAGCGTTGCCGGAATAATCATCGCGGCGCCAATCGCTAGCGACGCACGCGCAGCGATAAGCCAGCCCGCCGTTGGGGAGAACGCGGCGGCCAGCGACGACAACCCAAATAACACGCTGCCGAGCATGAGCAGTTTTTTAAAGCCGATGCGATCGCCCAGCGCGCCCATCGGCAACACCATCCCGGCCATCACCAGCGAATAAATATCAATAATCCACAGCAATTCGTTGCCGCTGGCTCCGAGCGTCATGCTCAATGTCGGCGCGGCGACGTGCAGCACCGTTGCGTCAATCGCCACCGGGATATACACCAGCACGATAATCACTAACGCTAACCACTGACGAAACATAAAGATCCTTTTTTTACCTTTTCTGGACACACGTCCAGGATGCGATCCTACGGAAAGTTGAACGCGTGTCCAGCTTTTTGTTACACTCGTTTCATTACCATTGAGAGTGATGAGAAATGACCTATCTAAGCAAGGACGAACGCAGAGAAGCTATCCTTCACACCGCCATGCGCGTGGCGCTGGATGAAGGGTTTAGCGGGATGACAGTCAGGCGGATTGCCGCTGAGGCACACGTCTCCGCCGGGCAGGTTCATCATCATTTCGCCAGCATCGGCGAGTTAAAATCACAGTCATTTATCCACCTGATTCGTGCCCTGCTGGATGCCGACGTGGTCCCTGAAGGAGCCAGCTGGCGCGACCGACTCCACGGTATGCTTGGTAGCGATGAAGGCAGGCTTGAACCCTACATTCGGCTCTGGCGCGAAGCGCAGTTCCTGGCCACTCGCGACCCGGAACTTAAAGGCGCTTATGTATTAACAATGGAAATGTGGCACCAGGAAACGGTTGCTATTATTCGCGCAGGTGCTGCTGACAATGCTTTTATTTTAAAAGACCGCCCTGAAAATATTGCCTGGCGTTTGATCGGTCTGGTTTGCGGCCTGGATGGTATTTATGTTCTGGATATGCCGGAAATCGATGATGCCGCATTTAATCAGCATCTCGACAAAGCAATAACACTTGAGTTGGTTTAATACTTCTTATGGAGTATTAAGATTGTTAAGTTTTACAATTAGTAACACTTAAAGCGAATTCCCATGTCCCTTCTAATCACCGGGGTTCGCTTTTTTATCTATCCTTCAGACGTATCCCAAAACATCCCAAAATTTCACAAAGTCACACTTTATAGCAACTGTCTGTTTTCACTTTCCTTTTCTCTACGATATGGGTCAGTACGAGGGCGATATGTCACAAAAAAGTGAGAAGAAAAATCATTACCTCTTAAGTAACTGGAAACCTGAAAACGCGGAATTTTGGGAGAACAAAGGCAAATATATCGCACGACGAAACCTGTGGATTTCCGTCGCCTGTCTGTTACTGGCTTTCTGCGTATGGATGTTATTTAGCGCCGTTGCGGTAAATCTCAATAAAGTCGGTTTTAATTTCACAACCGATCAGCTTTTTATGTTAACCGCCCTTCCTTCCCTTTCGGGTGCCATATTACGCGTACCTTATTCTTTTATGGTGCCGATATTTGGTGGCCGTTACTGGACACTATTTAGCACGGTTATTTTGATTATTCCCTGCGTCTGGTTGGGGATCGCCGTTCAGGATAGCGCCACGCCGTATTGGGTGTTTATCACCATTGCGCTGCTGTGTGGATTTGCCGGCGCCAACTTCGCCTCCAGCATGGGTAACATCAGCTTTTTCTTCCCCAAATCGAAACAAGGTAGCGCCCTGGGGATCAACGGCGGTCTGGGTAATCTGGGCGTCAGCGTGATGCAAATGGTCGCGCCGGTGGTGATTTTCTTACCGATGTTTTCCTTCCTGGGCGTTCACGGTGTGCTTCAGGATGATGGCTCCATGCTCGCGCTGGCCAACGCCGCGTGGATATGGGCACCGCTGCTGTTCCTCGCCACGCTCGCCGCATTTTTTGGTATGAACGATATTGCCAGTTCAAAAGCGTCCATTGCCAGCCAGTTGCCGGTACTGAAACAGCCACATTTATGGCTGCTCAGTCTGCTCTATCTGGCGACATTCGGCTCGTTTATTGGTTTTTCAGCCGGGTTTGCGATGCTGTCAAAAACGCAGTTCCCGGACGTGAATATTCTGCACCTCGCCTTCTTCGGCCCGTTAATTGGCGCGCTGGCGCGTTCGGCGGGCGGCGTAGTGTCGGACAAGCTCGGCGGCGTGCGCGTCACACTGGTGAATTTTGTTTTCATGGCCTTGTTCAGCGCCCTGCTGTTCCTGACGCTTCCAGGAACGGGTTCCGGAAACTTTAGCGCTTTTTATCTGGTCTTTATGGGTCTGTTTCTGACAGCCGGGCTAGGCAGCGGGTCCACCTTCCAGATGATTGCTGTCATCTTCCGACAAATCACAATCTACAAGGTAAAACTGCGCGGCGGTTCGGAAGAACAAGCCCAGCAGGAAGCGGTTACCGATACCGCGGCAGCCCTCGGGTTTATCTCTGCCATCGGCGCGGTCGGGGGCTTCTTCATTCCCAAAGCATTCGGCACATCCCTCGCCATGACCGGCTCGCCGGTGGGCGCGATGAAAGTCTTCCTTGTGTTCTATATCGTCTGCGTGCTGGTGACCTGGCTGGTCTACGGCCGTCGGCAAAAGCACGTCAAATCATAACAATCCAGTTCGACACTTTGTGAGCAGTGTAACCACGGGGCAGGAGTCGCTCCGTCAGGAGAAACGTCATGAGTAAACTGTTGGATCGCTTTCGCTACTTCAAACAAAAAGGCGAGACTTTCGCCGACGGACACGGGCAGGTGTATCACACCAACCGCGACTGGGAAGACAGTTATCGCCAGCGCTGGCAGTTTGACAAAATTGTGCGTTCGACTCACGGCGTTAACTGCACTGGCTCCTGTAGCTGGAAAATCTACGTCAAAAATGGTCTGGTGACCTGGGAAGTCCAGCAGACCGATTATCCCCGTACTCGCCCTGACCTTCCCAATCACGAACCGCGCGGATGCCCGCGAGGCGCGAGTTACTCCTGGTATCTTTACAGCGCCAACCGCCTGAAATATCCCCTGGTCCGTCGCAAGCTGATCGAACTCTGGCGTGAAGCGCTGGGCCAACACAGCGATCCGGTCCTGGCGTGGAACGCCATTATGAGCGACCCGCAAAAAACCCAAAGCTACAAACAGGCGCGCGGGCACGGCGGCTTTATCCGCTCTAACTGGAAAGAGCTGAATCAACTGATCGCCGCCGCTAACGTCTGGACCATCAAACACTACGGCCCGGATCGTGTCGCCGGTTTCTCACCCATTCCGGCGATGTCGATGGTCTCTTACGCGGCAGGCACGCGCTATCTCTCCCTGCTCGGAGGAACGTGCCTGAGCTTTTACGACTGGTATTGCGATCTTCCGCCTGCGTCACCGATGACCTGGGGTGAGCAGACCGACGTCCCGGAATCCGCCGACTGGTATAACTCCAGCTACATCATTGCCTGGGGTTCTAACGTTCCGCAAACGCGTACGCCGGATGCCCACTTCTTTACCGAAGTGCGTTACAAAGGCACCAAAACCATCGCAATAACTCCCGATTTTTCGGAAGTCGCGAAACTCAGCGACCAGTGGCTGGCCCCCAAACAAGGCACCGACAGCGCGCTGGCCATGGCGATGGGCCATGTGATCCTCAAAGAGTTCCACCTCGATAATCCGAGCGAATATTTCCTCAATTACTGCCGCCGTTACACCGACATGCCAATGCTGGTGATGCTTGATGAACGCGAAGACGGTAGCCTGGTGCCGGGCCGAATGCTGCGCGCATCGGATCTGGCCGAGGGGCTGGGCGAGCAAAATAACCCTGAATGGAAAACCGTTGCGTTTGATATCGCCGGTGGGCTGGTCGCGCCGAACGGTTCGATTGGTTTCCGCTGGGGCGAAAAAGGGAAATGGAACCTCGAACCGGTGGCTGCGGGTCATGAAATCGAGCTAACGCTGTCCCTGCTGATCACGCACGACAGCGTCGCTAACGTGGCGTTCCCCTATTTCGGCGGCAACGAAAATCCGCATTTCCGCAGCGTGAAGCAAGATCCGGTGCTGATCCGCAAAGTGCCGTCCAAAACCCTGACGCTGGCGGACGGACGCCAGCAACAGGTCGCCAGCGTGTACGATCTGGTCCTGGCAAATTACGGCCTCGACCGCGGTCTTGATGATGAAAACGCGGTTAAGGATTACAGCGAGGTGAAAGCCTATTCCCCCGCCTGGGGTGAGCAAATTACGGGGGTTCCGCGTCGGCATATTGAACAAATTGCCCGCGAGTTTGCTGACACCGCGAATAAAACCCACGGCCGTTCGATGATCATTTTGGGTGCCGGTGTGAACCACTGGTATCACATGGACATGAACTACCGCGGGATGATCAACATGCTGGTCTTCTGCGGCTGTGTCGGCAAAAGTGGGGGCGGCTGGTCGCACTACGTCGGCCAGGAAAAACTGCGTCCGCAAACCGGCTGGCTGCCGCTGGCGTTTGCCCTGGACTGGCACCGTCCGCCGCGCCAGATGAACAGCACATCCTTTTTCTACAATCACGCCAGCCAGTGGCGCTACGAAAAACTCACCGCGCAGGAATTGCTTTCTCCCCTCGCCGATGCGTCGAAATTTACCGGGCATCTGATCGATTTCAACGTGCGGGCTGAACGAATGGGCTGGCTGCCCTCCGCCCCACAGCTTGATGTTAATCCGCTGCATATCAAAGCGCGTGCCGACGCAGCGGGTATGTCGCCACAGGATTACACCGTTCAGGCGCTCAAATCTGGCGATGTCCGCTTTGCCTGCGAACAGCCGGATAACGGTAAAAACCATCCACGCAATCTGTTTGTCTGGCGCTCGAATTTGCTGGGATCATCCGGTAAAGGCCACGAGTACATGCTCAAGTATCTTCTCGGCACCGAGAGCGGCATTCAGGGCGACGATCTCGGTTCAACAGATGACGTCAAACCTGAAGAGGTGGAGTGGCAAACCGCCGCCATCGAAGGCAAGTTAGATCTGCTGGTGACGCTCGATTTCCGCATGTCCAGCACCTGTCTGTTCTCCGATATCGTCTTACCAACCGCCACCTGGTACGAAAAAGACGACATGAATACCTCGGATATGCATCCGTTTATTCACCCGCTTTCAGCGGCGGTTGACCCCGCCTGGGAATCGCGCAGCGACTGGGAAATTTATAAAGGGCTGGCGAAAGTGTTCTCCGAAGTTTGCGTTGGCCATCTGGGGACCGAAACGGACGTGGTGCTACAACCCTTGCAGCACGACTCCCCGGCGGAATTATCCCAGCCGTTTGATATCCAGGACTGGCGCAAGGGCGAATGCGATCTTATCCCCGGCAAAACCGCACCCAATATCGCCGTGATTGAGCGTCATTATCCACAAACGTATGAACGCTTTACCGCGCTCGGCCCGCTAATGGACAAACTCGGTAACGGCGGGAAAGGCATTTCGTGGAACACGCAAACCGAGATCGATTTCCTCGGCAAGCTGAACTACGTCAAGCTGGATGGCCCGGCGAAGGGGCGTCCGCGGATCGATACCGCGATAGATGCGTCTGAAGTGATTCTCGCCCTCGCCCCGGAAACCAACGGCCATGTGGCAGTAAAAGCCTGGGAAGCGCTCAGTGAATTCACCGGGCGCGAACATGCGCATCTGGCGCTGAACAAAGAAGACGAAAAAATTCGCTTCCGCGATATTCAGGCGCAGCCGCGCAAAATCATCTCCAGCCCGACATGGTCAGGCATCGAAAGTGAACATGTTTCGTATAACGCCGGTTACACCAACGTTCATGAACTGATCCCATGGCGCACGCTTTCCGGGCGTCAACAGCTGTATCAGGATCATCAATGGATGCGGGCCTTCGGTGAAAGCCTGGTGGCCTATCGTCCCCCGATTGATACCCGCAGCGTGACGCACATGCGCGAGATCCCGCCGAACGGTTTCCCGGAAAAAGCGCTGAACTTCCTGACGCCGCACCAGAAATGGGGCATTCACTCCACTTACAGCGAAAACCTGCTGATGCAAACCCTGTCGCGCGGCGGGCCGATTGTGTGGATCAGCGAAACGGACGCCTGTGAGTTAGGCATTGAGGACAACGACTGGATCGAAGCCTTCAACGCCAACGGCGCCCTCACCGCCCGCGCTGTCGTCAGCCAGCGCGTACCGCCAGGCATGACCATGATGTACCACGCCCAGGAGCGCATTCTGAACATTCCGGGATCCGAAGTGACCGGGCGACGTGGCGGTATTCACAACTCGGTCACCCGCGTGTGCCCGAAACCGACACACATGATCGGCGGTTACGCCCAGTTGGCCTACAGCTTCAACTATTACGGCACCGTCGGCTCTAACCGCGACGAGTTCATCATGATCCGCAAAATGAAAAATATTCACTGGCTGGATGGCGAAGGTCGGGATCAGGTACAGGAGGCGAAAAAATGAAAATACGCTCACAGGTCGGCATGGTACTGAATCTCGACAAATGCATAGGCTGCCACACCTGTTCGGTGACGTGTAAAAACGTCTGGACCGGGCGCGAAGGCATGGAATACGCGTGGTTTAACAACGTCGAAACCAAACCGGGCATTGGCTATCCGAAAAACTGGGAAGACCAGGAGGAGTGGCAAGGCGGCTGGGTTCGGGGGATAACCGGCAAGCTGACGCCTAAGCTCGGCGGACGCGTCGGCGTGCTGTCCAAAATCTTTGCTAACCCGTCGCTACCCGGCATCGACGATTACTACGAGCCGTTTACCTTTGACTATCAGGATCTGCACCGCGCGCCCGAAGGCGATCATCTGCCCACTGCCCGCCCGCGATCGCTGATCAGCGGTAAACGGATGGACAAAATCGTCGGTGGCCCAAACTGGGAGGAGTTGCTCGGTGGCGAGTTCGAGAAACGCGCACGCGACCGTAACTTCGAGAACATGCAAAAGGAGATGTACGGCCAGTTCGAAAACACCTTCATGATGTATCTTCCGCGCTTGTGTGAACACTGCCTGAATCCAAGCTGTGTCGCCACCTGCCCAAGCGGCGCGATCTATAAGCGCGAAGAGGACGGTATTGTACTGATCGACCAGGACAAGTGCCGCGGCTGGCGTATGTGTATCAGCGGGTGTCCGTACAAAAAAATCTACTTCAACTGGAAAAGCGGTAAGTCAGAAAAATGCATCTTCTGCTATCCGCGTATTGAATCCGGCCAGCCGACCGTGTGTTCCGAAACCTGCGTCGGGCGTATCCGCTATCTGGGCGTGCTGCTGTACGATGCGGATCGTATCGAAGAAGCGGCCAGCACCGAGCATGAAACCGATCTTTACGAGCGTCAGTGCGATGTATTCCTGAACCCACACGACCCTGCAGTGATTGAAGAAGCGTTTAAACAGGGCATTCCGCAAAACGTGATTGACGCCGCGCAACGCTCACCGGTGTACAAAATGGCGATGGACTGGAAGCTGGCTCTGCCGTTGCACCCGGAATACCGCACCCTTCCGATGGTCTGGTATGTTCCGCCGCTGTCTCCGATTCAATCCTACGCCGATGCCGGTGGTCTGCCGCAAACTGACAGCATTTTGCCTGCGGTCGAGAGCCTGCGCATTCCGGTGCAGTATCTGGCGAATATGCTCAGCGCGGGTGACACCGGCCCGGTGCTGCGCGCCCTGAAACGCATGATGGCGATGCGCCATTACAAACGTTCGCAAACCGTCGAAGGGGTGACGGACACCCGCGCGATTGACGAAGTCGGTTTGAGCGTGGAACAGGTCGAAGAGATGTACCGCTATCTGGCTATCGCTAACTACGAAGACCGCTTCGTGATCCCAACCAGCCACCGCGAAATGGCGCGCGACGCCTTCCCGGAGAAAAACGGCTGCGGCTTTACCTTCGGCGACGGTTGCCACGGCTCCGACACCAAATTCAACCTCTTCAACAGCAGCCGCATTGACGCCATTAACATCGACGAGGTGCGCAAACATGGGGAGGGGGAATAATGAAAATCCTCAAAATCATTGCTCTGCTGATTGAATATCCCGACGAGACGTTGTGGGAAAGCAAAGACGAAGCGCTGTCGCTGATCGCCCAGGATGCGCCAATGCTGCTGCCCTTTGCGCGGCAGCATCTTGAGGCGTCGCTTCTCGATAAACAGGCGCACTGGTGCGAAGTGTTTGAGCGCGGTCGTTCGACGTCGCTGCTGTTGTTCGAGCATGTTCATGCAGAGTCCCGCGATCGTGGCCAGGCGATGGTTGATCTCATGAGTCAATATGAGAAAGCCGGATTGCAGCTCGATTGCCGCGAATTGCCGGACTACTTGCCGCTCTATCTGGAATATTTAAGCCTCGTTTCAGACGCTGAAGCGCGGGAAGGTCTGCAAAACGTTGCACCGATTCTGGCGCTGATAGGCGGACGGCTGAAACAGCGTGACGTCGCGCATTATCAGCTGTTTGATGCCCTGCTGGCCTTTGCCCAAAGCCCTTTAACAAGTGACAGCGTCACAAATCAGGTATCGACGGAACAACGGGATGACACTCGCCAGGCCCTGGACGCGGTCTGGGAAGAGGAACAGGTGAAATTTATTGAGGACAACGCCACCGCCTGCGACAGTTCGCCGATGCAGCAATATCAACGCCGCTTTAGCCAGGACGTCGCGCCTCAATACGTGGACGTCAGTGCCGGAGGCCCAAAATGATGCAATTCCTGAACGTCTTTTTCTACGATATCTACCCGTATATTTGCGGCACGGTATTCCTGATCGGAAGCTGGCTGCGCTATGACTACGGGCAATACACCTGGCGCGCATCGTCCAGCCAGATGCTCGATAAGCGCGGCATGGTGTTGTGGTCGAATTTGTTCCATATCGGCATTCTGGGGATTTTCTTCGGCCACCTGTTCGGAATGCTGACCCCGCACTGGGTCTATTCGTGGTTCCTGCCGATGTCGCAAAAACAGTTAATGGCGATGATTTTGGGCGGCGTGTGTGGCGTGCTGACGCTGGTTGGCGGCGCGGGATTGTTGATTCGTCGATTAACCAATCCACGTATTCGCGCCACCTCATCGACTGCCGACATTTTGATTCTGTGCATCTTGCTGATTCAGTGCGTTTTGGGGCTGGCAACGATTCCGTTTTCGGCACAACATCCGGACGGCAGCGAAATGTTAAAACTGGTCGACTGGGCGCAGAGCGTGGTCACCTTCCACGGCGGCGCATCCGCGCATCTTGACGGCGTAGCCCCTATTTTTCGCGTGCACCTTGTGCTGGGCATGACCATCTTTCTGATTTTCCCCTTCACCCGACTGGTGCACGTCTGGAGCGCGCCGGTGGAATACTTGACCCGGCGATATCAGGTGGTGAGATCGCGGCGTTGAAGCGATGTAAAAAGGGAACTATTGATATTTGGTCTTTGTGAAAAATCAAACGGTGAGCTTGTTTTACTGACAGGCTTGCCGTTAGCAACTACTGATTAAGTGACTATGACTAACGTATTACTGTTTCAATGAATGACCTGCCTTAATCTTCGATAAATCATTTTATTTGGCATTATATCGCCAACAGTATTTAGAGATCGTAAAGCCTGTGAGAGATACAGGCTTTACTCACTCTTTAAAGCTATGGTTCTCAAATTATAGACAGGCCATGTGCTTATTTCCCCGCCTGCGGATGGGTCTCAAACCCGGCCATGACTGCCGTCAGTTCCGCCAGCGTAAACCCGTGTTTCGCATCATTAACGCCCAGCCCAAATCGTTCCTGCATCAACTCATACAATTCGCTGGCATCGGCCAGAGTGCGCTGCTCGACGACTTGCGTGCCCTGCCAGTGGGTAAAATGGAAATTGGTGAGCGTTAATTTTCCGCCATCCGCCAGGTGTCGACACATCAGCAGATGATGACGGAAGTGCGATTGCGGCCAGTGGGCGGACCAGAAATTCCCCATCACGTAATCGTTGAAATACTGCGTCACCAGATCGAAGTGATACATTGACTGCCAGTGATCGTGGTGGCGGAACTGCAGCACCCAGTCGTTGCCCTCGTTCATCAGGCGATACAAACCGTGCGGCGTGGCCTGCTCCTCTCCCGCGACTAACCGAATGGGTGCCGTCAGCGTTTGACCACCGAAACCGACATCGGCAATCCAGCGCTCGCCGTTCAACTCGACCAACAACAGGCGATGCGTGCGTGGTGGCATCTGCGGCGGATTAGACAGCACTACGCGGCCCAACACGCTGCGGACGTGAAAACCGATTTCCCGCAGAACGCGTTCGAAAAGTCCATTTTGCTCAAAGCAGTAGCCGCCGCGTCTGGCGGTGATCAGCTTATCCGCGACGTTTTGCTCGTCCAGATGAATTTCTCGCGGCAGGACGACATCAATATTCTCAAACGGAATAGCGCTGTTGTGCTGCAAATGCAGCGCACGCAGGGTATCGATATCCACTTGCGCTGGCTGATACCAGTCGATACGGGCGAAATAAGCACTCAGAAATGGGGACATCATAGGGTTCCTTGAAATGATTTCCCCTTTTTATAACCTATTTTTACGTCGCCACTGGCGCAAAAATGCTTTTTAGCGACGAACACCGCGCTGCATGATTCCGAGTGCTGTGAGCATCAGCACAAGCCCTGTCATCAGGGTGAGCGTCGCCATCGCCATCCCTTGCCCAATCGAGCCTTGCTCAAACTGACGCCAGATAAAGACGGACACGGTTTGCGTTCCGGCAGGCGCCAGCAACAGCGAAGTGACCAGCTCTCGCGAGGCAATCGCAAACACCATCAACATCGCCGCCAGCAAGGCCGGTGAGACCAGCGGCAGCACGATAAACCGCAGTGCCTGAAACGCAGACGCTCCATGCACGCGCGCGGCGGGTTCGAGATTACCGCCCAGTTGGCGTAACGCGCTCCCGACATAACGCGCCGGCCACGGCAGCAGCAGACAGCAATAGGAAAGCAGCAAAATCACCCAACTGTTATAGGGCGAAATCGTCCAGAACGGTTGATTCCACAGCAGGATTAACCCGACGCCAACGACCACGCCCGGCAGCGCCGCAGGCATCAGCGACAAGGCATCAATCACGCCACGCCCTTTGATCTTTTGCACCACAACCATCCAGGAGGCGAGAAGTCCGATGCCCCCCGTGATACAGGCGGTTCCCAGCGCCAGAGAGAGACTGGTTCCGAGCGCCGACAGCGCATCGCCCTGCTGGCTAAACAGCGCCGCATAATGTGACAACGTCACGTTGCCAGCCGTCACACCACCTGACAACGAGCCTAAAATTCCCGAAAGCGCCATCGACGCGCCCGGCAGAATCACGGCAATGATCCCAACCAACGCCATCACCAGCACAACCGGTAGCGCGAACGCCCCCGCGTCTGCGCCTCTATTTTCCGTGGGTTTGCCGGTAATACTCGTGACGTCATGATGCCCGGTCAGCTTTTTCTGTAATGCCCAGGCGCACAGCGCAATCACCACCAACACCACCGACAGCATCGATGCACCCGAGAGATCGACTGGCCAGTCGGCCAGTTTTTTCTCGATATCCGTCGTCAACATCAGCACCCCGGCACGCGTTCCCAGCGCCGCCGGAACGCCAAACTCTTCGATGGCCAGCGTAAACGCCAGCAACATCCCAGCCGCCAGCGCGGGAGAGAGCATCGGCAGCGTAATGTGCCAGAACGCCCTTGCGGCATTTGCTCCGTGAACGCGCGCCACCAGTGCCAGACGCTGTCCGCTGGCCAGTAAACTGCGCGAAACCGCAAAATAGATAACCGGGAAAATATTCAGCGCCATTACCAGCACAATCCCCGTTTTACTGAACAGCAGATCGTTGAGGTTAATACCCGTCAGCTGCTGCAAATAACCGTTGGTCTGGAGCACCAGCATCCACGACAGCGCCGCAATATAAGGCGGCGTTAAAAACGGAATCAAAAACAGCAGATCCCACAGGCGTGGCAGCGGCAAAGTAAAGAGCCCACGCGCCACGCCCAGCGGAAAGCCAATCACGGCGCTGACCAGCGCTACGCCGGCTGCAATCTGCAACGTCCCGCCCAGCATCGTAGGGAGCTGAGGTTCCGCCAGTAATGTGCTCACGCCACTGAACGCGCCCGAAAGCGATCCGGCGCTAAACTGCGGGAAAATCGCCTGTAAGAGAATAAAGGAGAGCGGAAACGCCACCAGAACCATCAGCACGGCGAGCGTCATACCCGAAATAAATCGCTGTTTCACGAGGGGATCCTGAAGACGGGGTTGCCCCCGTCGGATGAATTACAGGGAGAAAAGCGTGTTGAAGCGCTTGAGGATTGCGCTGCGCTCGCTGCTGCCATCATTTTTGACTGGCAGGATTTTCAGCTCATTCAGCAGAGGGCGTTTAGCCTGAACGTCTTCGCGCGCAGGCATCAGCCAGGCGTCGGCCACCATTGACTGCCCTTCCGGTGACAGGACGTAATCGACAAACGCTTTGGCGTCGTCAGCATGCTGCGTCGATTTCAGTATCATCATTGGGCGCGGGGCAATCACCGTCCCGCTCGCCGGGAAGATCACTTTCAGCGACTCACCCTGATGAATATTGCCATAAGAAACATAGTCGACCGCGCCAAACACTGCGGCTTTTGCGCCCTGCATTACCGGCGTGACGGCCTGTGCGTTTGGGCCGCTCACGACCATGCCGTTCTTCTTCAGTTCATCAAACAGCGTCCAGGCTTTGTCGCCCATCCCATTTTGCAGACCGATCAGCAAATCCAGCGACGCGCCCGACAGCGCCGGATCCGGCGTGGTGACTTTATCTTTGAACGCATCGGTGGTCAGATCCTGCCACTCTTTGGGTTCTGGCGTACCGCTTTTGGTGTTCCACACGATCCCCAACGCAGAGATCCCCTGCGCAACGTAATCGGCAGACTTCAGTTCAGCAGGTACTTTATCGGCATTTGCGCTCTGATACGGCAACAGCCATCCGCGAGTATGCAGATCTTCAGCCGTGTCCCACGACGCAGAAATCAAAATATCGGCCTGAGGATTGGCCTGTTCGGCTTCCAGACGCGCCATCACTTTGCCGGTGGTCGCCTGGAAAATATCCACTTTCACGCCCGTTTTCTTTTCGAAACCGGTCGCCAGATTTTTTGCCAGCGATCCTGGCCCTGCGGTGTAAACCGTCAGCGCATGCGCGCTGGACATCATGACGGTCGATAGCGCCATTGCGAGCAATGCTCCCTTTTGAGCGGAAAATGACTTTTTCATGCGAACTCCCCAGAGGATGAAATCAAACGATCGGCAGCGACGCTGCCAGCAGATAAATGCACGATCCGATCGGCCAAGATTTCAGCCTCCCGGCGATCGTGGGTGACATAGACAGCCGTCGTCCCGAGCTGGCGCAACAGCGTAGCCATCTCCAGACACAGAGATTCACGCAGTTCACTATCGAGATTGGAAAGCGGTTCGTCGAACAGCAGTACGCGCGGCTCCGCGACAATTGCACGGGCGAGCGCCACGCGCTGTTGTTGACCGCCCGATAAGCCCGCCGGTTTACGGTCAGCAAAATCACAGAGTCCAACGCGTGCCAACGCCTGCGCGACGCGGGAATCGCACTCCTGGCGTCTGACGTTGCGCATTTTTAGCGGGAACGCGACGTTTTGCGCGACCGTCATGTGCGGCCACAGAGCGTAATCCTGGAAGACCATGCCGATATCGCGCGCTTCTGGCGGGAGCGACCACCCTGCTTTCGCAACCAGCCGATCGCCAAAGCGGATTTCTCCCTGTGCGGGATGCGTGAGTCCGGCAAGCAGACGCAGCAGGGTACTTTTACCGCAGCCTGACGGCCCGAGCAGCGCAACCACGCTGCCTGCGTCAATGTGCAGATCGATTTGATTTAATACCGTGTTCGCACCAAAAGCGTAGGAAACGCCATTGAGCGTGATAGATGTGAACATATTGTTATCCTCTTTGGGATTTAATGTCCGACACTGTAGGCAGGCAACATGACGAACGCGTGACGGTTATGTTGCGACTTGATTTCACGCATAATTCAGTCGTTTAATGCCGTAAAACCTCTTTAAGGAATTTCTATGAGCCACTTTCGTCCCGTCGAGTTAAAACACGCCAGTCGCCTGCTGAATCACGGCCCGACGGTGCTGATCACCAGCCGTGACGAGGCGATTGATCGTCGTAACGTAATGGCCGCGGCCTGGTCGATGCCCGTCGAATTTGAACCGCCGCGCATCGCCATCGTGGTGGACAAAAGCGCGTGGTCGCGCGAACTCATCGAGCGCAGCGGGAAATTCGGTATCGTGATCCCAGGCGTAGCGGCAGCCAACTGGACGTATGCGGTTGGTAGCGTCAGCGGACGAGACGAAGACAAATTCAACGCCTACGGCATTCCGGCGATCAACGGCCCGGTATTAGGCCTGCCAGTGATTGAAGAGAAATGTCTGGCGTGGATGGAGTGCCGTCTGCTCCCCGCGACGTCCGCGGCGGAAAAATACGACACCCTGTTTGGCGAAGTGGTCGCAGCGGCAGCCGACGAACGTGCGTTCGTGGCGGGTCGCTGGCAGTTTGATGAAGACAAATTGAATACACTGCACCATTTGGGCGCGGGGACGTTTGTTGTCAGCGGGAAAACAGTGCGAGCCCCGGAATAGGCTGCCGCAACCGGTGAATCTGTGACAGTGGCGGTGATTCCTTTCACCGCATATTGTCTGCCTGACGAGCCTGAATTGTACGTCTACGATTTTTTGTCGGGCATACACACTAGCAACAAACCGACAAAAATTACGCTCACGCCTGCAAGTTTACCGACGCTGAACGGCTCATGCAGCCAGGGTAGCCCGATAGCGGCAGCCCATACCAGCACGTAGCTTAAGCTCAGCAGCGGATAAGCCTTACTCAGGGCAATACGGCGTAAGGCCATATACCAGCAGCCCATCGAAAAGACGTAGGCGAACAAGCCGATGACCAGTGCCACGGCACCTGGCGTCACGCTCATAAACGCCGACATTAATGCCTCGGTCTGGTCCACCGGCGGAAGTGACACCATCGCCCATTTCATCATGACCTGAGCACCACTGACTAACAGCACGCTCATTAATGCCCAAACGTAACCCATCATGCGGCCCCTCCCAGGAGGATAATCCCCACGATGATCAGCAAAACGCCCACCCCATGGCGAAGCGAGATGGGCTCATGCCAGATGAAACGCGCCGCGAGCGTGATAAAAATAAAGTTCAGGCTGAGCATGGGATACGCCACACTAACCGGCACGGTCTGAAGTACAAACAGCCACAGCAGCATGGCGCAGCCCAGTAGCACCAGGCTTAGCGCCAGCCAGCCCCAAACACGTTGTCGCACTCGCGTGTGGGCGGCCTGCTTTTGGCAAAGCTGGCCGCCACAACTCAGTAGGCTGGCAAACACAATGAGCATATAACTCATGGTGTTTTTTCATAGAAGAAGAGTAAATAACGCCCTTTCTGATATACCTTATCAGGCGCAGGCACGTCACTGTCTTCCGGGACGCTATCTTTCGACAACAATTTCACCAGGGAGACGTTGCCCTCTTTACGATGTAACGCCAGCCAACTGGCGAAGTCGTCGCGAGACACAAAGTTATCTTTCGCATCAGCAAAGGTTGTCAGGCCGTAGTCAAGCTCACCCGGTTTTGCATAAAGCGTAATATCACTGCGCTTCATTTCCCAGGCGATACCTGCGCCCACCCCGACGCTGTCGGCAAGAATATAACGGCTGCTCTCCAGTTCCGGGCGCACCCGATCAACAAAAGCCTGCGGATGCTTGGAGTAGACAACTTTATCGGGAATCATGCCACCGACTAACAGCGCGATACCCAGCGGACACAACGCCGCCCACTGCCAGAGCCGGGCGTTATTCCGCGTGGTCAAGTAACCGACCAGCGCCCACACCAGGAATGCGATGCTCGCCTGAATCACTTTCAGCACTTCATGGCTGGCATAAATCGGGTGTTTCGAGATTCCCCACGGTGCCAGAACCAGCAGCACGATAAGCGCACACACTGCGCCAAATACGGTGTTAATCCAACCATTCACTTTTAGCGTGCGTGGTGTCGCCACTAATTGTGTTGCATGGCGCGCCAACAAAATGGCCAGCGGTGCGAAACACGGCAGAATATAGGTCGGAAGCTTACCTTTTGCGATGCTGAAGAACAGCAGAGGCATCACCACCCAGCCCAACAGATACAGCGTTCCGCTTTCGAGATGACGCTCATTCCAGCTGCGTTTAAGCGCGCCGGGTAATAACGCGACCCACGGCAGACAGCCCGCAATCAGGAAGGGAATGTAATACCAGAAAGGGGCTTTATGCTGCGCATCATTTTCGGCAAAACGCTGAATGTGCTCAACCCAGAAGAAATAGTGCCAGAACGTCGGTTCCGCCTTCGCAATCGCCAGCGCCCATGGCAACGTTATCAACGTGGCGCTGATTACCGCCAGCGGCCCAAACAGCAGCACCTCTTTCCAGCGTTTTTGGGCAATCACCCACGGCAAGACGCCCAGTACCGGAACGGCTAAAGCGAGGAATCCTTTGGTCATGACGCCCATGCCACAGGCCAGCCCCAGCAGAATGTACCCCCCGGCTTTACCCGCACGCGTTTGCGCATTGGCGCCTAACCAAAAACTACACATCGCCGCGACCAGCCAAAGGGTAATCATGGGGTCAAGAACGGCATATGTCCCCACGCCATAAACCAGTAAACAGGTCAGGAAAATCACCCCGGACAGCACCGCCACGGTCTTGTCACGCCAGAGGCGGAAAGCCAGCCACGCCACCATCAGCGCGCTTAAGGTTGTGGAAAATACCGCACCGAATCTGACCGAGAAATTATTATGGCCGAAGATCATCTGGCTCAGGTTGTTAATCCAGTATCCCGCGACCGGTTTTTCAAAATAGCGCACATCCAAAAAGTGCGGAACGATCCAGTTTCCGACTGACAACATCTCACGGCTGATTTCCGCATAGCGGGTTTCATCAGGCTGCCACAGCGCACGAAACTCAAGTGGAAGCAGGTAAAGCAGAGCAAAACCCAATAATAGGACGAGCGAATACTGTGCTGATTTCATCCTTAAATACCCTAAATAATTCGAATGGTAAGCAGACGTATGACAGAGATTAGGGGTCGATAAGTTGTTGGCAACCTAACCAACCTTCTCGGCCAGGAATCGCTCCGCGTACCACTTTGCCCAACGGCAATGTCGATAAGTCGTCAGGCAACAGCTCGCTTAATGGACAAAACGTAATACCTTCTTGTGCGGCCATTTCAAGCAACTCGCTAAAGTGTTTGCGCATCACAATGCCTTCCACTTCAGCGTGGATGGTGTACACCGGGGTTCCGGTGTCTTGTTTGATGCGATCGAGGATAAACCGGTTGTAGTTTTCACGGTCGACGCCCTCGCCAATCACTTCATCCCAGGTGGGGAGCGTGACCGGAATTTGCACCGTCCCGGTGCTTCCGTCCGCTAACACCGGTCGAAACGGTGTCGTTCCCCGACAGTCGCTGTTATAGCGAAAACCGAAAGACTCTTTCGCTTTTACGACACGCTGGTCGGCGCGCCACCCGGCAACGGCTGAGCAGGTCACTGGCTGTTCAATAATTTGGCTCAACGAATCCAGCCCGAGACGAATGTGTTTCTCGAGATGGGCGTTATCCCAAACCCCTGCCCAGGTTTGCCACGCAAAGTGGTCCCACGCGTGCAGACCGACTTCATGGTGGTCCGCCGCTGCTGAGATAATGTCGGCATTACCCGCGCCAATCTGGCGGCCCGGCCAGGCCGTACCCGCCAGCAAAATATCCCAGCCGTAGAGCGATGCGGCTTTTGATCGCAGCATCTTCCACAAGAATTGCGGTTTCACCAGCCGCCATAAATGGCGGCCCATGTTATCCGGCCCAACGCTGAAAAAAAAAGTGGCCTGGATACCGTGCAAACTTAAGATCTCAAGAAGATGCGGAACCCCTTGCTGGGTACCGCGCCAGGTATCGACATCAATACGCAGACCAACTTTTCTCATGCCTGAGGTTCCGTCAATTCAACCGTTTTGAGGAAGAAGTCCAGGGTTTCGTCGATCGTTTTTTCCATCTCAACCGTTGGTGTCCAGCTGATTAAGCGGTGAGCGTTACGGATGCTCGGTTTACGATGTTCGACGTCCTGGTAACCCTTGCCATAATACGTGCTGCTCTCCACTTCGCGGAAACCGGCAAACGGAGGGAAATGGTTTCGTAGCGGATGTTTTTCAAAGCTCGCCAGCAGCATTTCAGCCAGCTCTTTGATGCTCGCTTCGTTATCCGGGTTACCGATGTTGATGATTTGCCCGTCGCAGTTGCTGTTTTTGTTCTCAATGATGCGGAACAGCGCTTCGATGCCATCGCTAATATCAGTAAAGCACCGTTTTTGACGCCCGCCGTCAATCAGCTTAATCGGTGATCCTTCGACCAGGTTGAGGATCAACTGGGTGATCGCACGTGAAGAGCCGATACGCGCCGCATTCAGGTTATCAAGACGGGGTCCCATCCAGTTAAACGGCCGGAACAGCGTAAAGCGCAGCCCTTCTTTTTCGCCGTAAGCCCAGATAACACGGTCGAGTAACTGCTTAGAAACCGAGTAAATCCAGCGCTGCTTGTTGATTGGGCCGACGATCAGGTTCGAGTGATCTTCATCGAACACCTTGTCGCTACACATACCATACACTTCTGACGTGGACGGGAAGATAATGCGTTTTTGGTACTTCACGCAGTCACGAATAATCTTCAGATTTTCTTCGAAATCGAGCTCAAAGACGCGCAGCGGATTACGGGTGTATTCGATTGGCGTGGCAATCGCCACCAGTGGCAGAACGACGTCACATTTTTTGATGTGGTATTCAATCCATTCTGAGTGAATACTGATATCCCCTTCCACAAAGTGGAAGCGCGAATTGCCAATGAAACGGCTTATCGCATCGGAACCAATATCCAGGCCATAGACCTCAAAGTTGTCGTCTTGCAGTAAACGTTCCGTGAGATGGTTACCGATGAAACCGTTCACGCCAAGAATCAGCACGCGCGTGCGGCGCTTGATGGCGGAAACCGGCTGACTGCTGATAATCGCGCCAGCAACCAGGCCCAGCGTTTGTGCCAGCTGCGAGCCTTGCATGTATACGCCGTTTTCGGTTTGCCCGGTCATGATTTCCAGTGCGCCGCCGCCGGTAGCAATCACCAGTGGGCTGACAGACAGCACGGTACCCGCTTTCGCGGCCTGTAATCCGTCCAGAGCACGTGCTTTCCAGACAATAAACTTACTGCCGCCCACATAGCCAAACGCCCCCGGCCACGGGTCAGTGACCGCGCGCACCAGGTTGCTAATCTCCTGCGCCGTCGCATGCCAGTCAATGCAGCCGTCCTGTGCAGTGCGGCGGCCAAAAATGCTGGCCTGGCTGTGATCTTGTTCAACCTCAGGGAAATGCCCGGTTTTGATCACCGGCAGAATATCTTTCAACAGGTCAGACGACGCTTGGGTCAGTTTGTGATGCAGTGTTAACGCCGTTTCTTCCGGCGCAATGGCCACACGATGTTGCGCCACAATGGCACCGGCATCGGCACGGCTCACCATTTTGTGTAACGTTACACCTGTTTCCGCTTCACCTTTCACCAGCACCCAGTTCAGCGGTGCGCGACCACGGTAATGCGGCAGCAGCGAACCGTGCAGGTTAAACGCCCCTGCCGTGGCGCTATTAAGAATTTCATCGCACAGCAAGTTGCGATAATAGAACGAGAAAATCACATCCGGCTGCGCGGATTTAATACGGTCAACCCAAAGCGGGTGATTTACATCGTTGGGAGCATAAACGGGAATACCGTGCTCAGCCGCGGTGCGCGCCACTGACCCAAAGAAATGATTTTCAGAAGGAGCATCAGGATGGGTATAAATTGCTGTGATGTCATAACCCGCAGCGACCAGTGCGTTAATGCCCGCACACCCAATATCGTGATAAGCGAATACGACAGCTTTCATTGTTGATTTTCCTTTGAAGTTGAAACAGAGCCGCGGCTAACGACGCGCTGAATAAAATAACGAGGACGGGCCCGGACATCGGTGTAAATGCGGCCGATGTATTCACCCAGCAGTCCCATGGCAACAAACTGCGCGCCGATAAACATAAACAGCACGGCAAACAGCATGAACACGCCATCCGCCGCCCATTGCGGACCGAAGGCAATACGTAAAACAACCAGCAGAACCGACAGCGTAAAGCCCAGCACGGCGATAATGCTGCCGAAGACGCTGAGCATGCGCAGCGGTGTGGTGGTCAGGCAGGTCACCAGGTCGTACATGAGGTTAATCAGGCGCATAAAGCTGTATTTTGATTCCCCAAATTCACGCTCAGCGTGATGCACAGGGATTTCGATAGCCTTACGCGCAAAGGTGTTGGCCAGAATCGGTATAAAGGTGCTGCGTTCGTGACAGTGTAACATCGCGTCGATAATATGGCGGCGATACGCGCGTAACATGCACCCATAGTCGCCCATCGCTTTACCGGTGGTGCTCTGAATGAGGCGATTAATCAGCCGCGAAGCGCGTTTGCGAAACCAGGTATCCTGGCGATTCTGGCGCACGGTACCGACAACGTCATAGCCTTCATCGGCTTTCGCCACCAGACGAGGGATCTCTTCTGGCGGGTTTTGTAAATCGGCGTCCAGCGTGACAATTAAGTCCCCGGTGACGTGGCTAAAACCGGCCATTATGGCGTTGTGCTGCCCGTAATTTCGGTTGAGCAACACGGCAACGATATGGCTACCCGGCTCTTCCGCGGCATCGCTGAGCATGCTGGCAGATTCATCGCTGCTCCCATCATCTACCAGCAGAATTTCGTAATCTTTGCCGAGCAATTCACATGCGGCAGTCGTGCGCCGGATAAGCTCAGGTAAACTTTCCTGCTCGTTATAAACCGGGATCACCACGGAGACTTTGTGGATGGCTTCTACTTTGGTCATTTTAATATCCTGCAACGTCACGCAAGGCAGCGATCACGCGGGTAACATCGTCATCAGTCATCGTTGGGAATAGCGGAATAGAACAAATACGATCGCTGTTCCATTCCGTATTTGGTAATACCAGTGCCGGATAGCGCTCACGGTAATATTTCTGGGTATGAGCAGCTCTAAAATGCAAGCCCGCACCTATTCCATTTGCTTTTAATGCATCCATAAGGCCGTTGCGGGAAATACCGCAAGTAGCCTCATCCACCCGAACAATAAACAGATGCCAGGCGTGTTTATGCGCCCAGGTCGGCTGGCTCAGCGGTAAAAAAGGTGTATTAGTCAATTCTGAGAGATAACGCTCGGAAATTTCTCTACGACGCGCATTATTTTGTTCAAGCTTTTTCAACTGGACCAACGCAATCGCGGCATTTATATCGGCGAGGTTATATTTATACCCAGGAGAAATGACTTCCGCCTGGGGTGCACGCCCGAGCGTCTGCCGATCAAAGGCATCAACGCCCAGCCCGTGAAACTTCAGACTCCGCATCCGGTTGGCCAGTTGCTCATCATCCGTCACGATTAACCCGCCTTCGGCGCAGGTCATATTTTTAATGGCGTGGAATGAAAAGATGGCCGTGCCGCGATGACCGACATGACTGCCTTTATAATATGTGCCAGCAGCGTGCGCGGCATCTTCAATGACCGGGATCCCGTGGCGGTACGCAACAGCGCGAATGGCGTCAATATCGACGGGAGCACCGGCATAATGTACCGGGACAATTGCCTTTGTTCGCGGCGTGATAGCGGCTTCAATCGCTTGTGGCGTCACCATCAGCGTGTCGCGGTCAACGTCGATCATGACGGGTTCCGCACCCAGTAACACAATCATATTCAGCGTAGATACCCAGGTGAGTGAAGGCGTAATCACCTCATCACCCGCTTGAATTCCCAGCGCCATCAGCGCGACATGTATACCTGCCGTCGCGGAGCTGACCGCAATCGAATGCTGATTGCCGGTTAACGCGCAAAACGCCTGCTCGAGCGCCTGATTTTTTGGCCCCGTGGTTATCCAACCGGACTGCAAAACCTCACTCACCGCAGCGAGTTCTTCTTGCCCCATCGCAGGGCGCGAGAAAGGAAGAAATTCATTCATTGAATAATCCCATAATTAGCCAGCAACGTATTACGTTCGTCCACAATATGTTTTTCCATTCATAAAATGTGCACAGGTTTTTATCATGAAGCACGAAAATTAAATGAAACGACAACGTGAATGATTCATAACGCAGCAACCTAAACAGTTGTTAAATTAAAGCCAATCTAGCAGGTGAACCTTAGCGAAATATTAAGAGGCATGACATTGCATAAAAAAACAGAAAGAAAAGAGAGATTCACGTTCAATTATGTCTAATGGTGACAAAAGGTAATATTTTCATTTTGGTCATATTATTGTCACTTAGGTAGTATTTAACTTTAGAAAGTAAACATCTTAAGGTTAAATTAAGGTTGGTAGTGAATAAATAATGAATAATGCATTTATTACCGCTTTAGCACTCCGCGAAATCTTACGATGGCTATTTCCAGCCTGTTTATTTGTATTGTTAATCCATGATTTTTCGCAGTTGTTCAGGTCACAGCCTGACAGAGATGTGTTACGCGGTTAATTTCGCTTGAGAACGGCCGCACGACGCCAGAAACAAACAAGGTAGATATGAAGCAAATCACGTTCAGCGACTTACAGCAACAAAGCGAGCAGGCTGCAAACTCCCCACGCTTGCGTGCCCATCGAAACGTCCACCCTGAATTGAGCGACCCGGTGCAGCGCCTGGCTATCGCAATGGAACCGGGCACCTACGTTCGCCCTCACCGCCATCCGCATACTTTTGAACTGCTGACCCCCCTGAGCGGACGCTTTCTGGTACTGAATTTTGATGACAAGGGTAACGTGACCCATCGTGTTGTGTTAGGTGAGGATTGCAAGGTGCTGGAGATGGATGCTGGCACCTGGCATGCCGTGTTGTCGATGGATAAAGGCGGCGTAATTTTTGAGGTGAAACACGGGGGATATCAGCCTGTAGCAGAGCAAGATTCTGCAGCCTGGGCGCCTGCTGAAGGCGAGTCAGGAACGGCTGAACTGATGACATGGTATCGTCAGGCGCAGGTGGGCGATGGCGGTTTTACCCTGTAATGTAGACTTTGCGTGCCTTGCTACGCACCGCCCCCAACGGCAACTGGAGGTGGCGATGTGAGAAACGAAAAACCCCACCGAAGTGGGGTTTAATTTAGGTCAGATTAACCGCGCTAACTTTTTGCGCGGCTGGCGATAATATCGTCTGCCACGTTGCGTGGCGCTTCGGCGTAATGGTGGAACTCCATGCTATAGGTCGCACGGCCTTGCGACATCGAACGTAATGTCGTGGCGTAGCCGAACATCTCTGCCAGCGGAACGTCGGCACGAATAATCTGGCTGCCAAAACGTTCATCCATGCCCTGCACCATTCCGCGACGAGAAGAGAGATCGCCCATGATGTTTCCGGCGTACTCTTCCGGCGTTTCAACTTCCACATGCATCACCGGTTCAAGAATCGCCGGATCCGCTCGGCGTGCGCCCTCTTTAAAGCCAAAGATGGCTGCCATGCGGAAGGCCATTTCTGAGGAGTCCACCTCATGATAGGAACCGAACGTCAGCGTCGCTTTGACATCGACCACCGGATAACCCGCCAGCACCCCGCTGTTAATGGCCTCGCGCAGGCCTTTTTCCACTGAAGGAATATACTCGCGCGGCACCACGCCACCTTTCGTGGCATCTGCAAAGACAAAACCACTGCCGGGTTCCAGCGGTTCAAGGCTCAGCACCACATGACCGTACTGCCCTTTACCGCCGGACTGACGCACAAATTTACCTTCAATATCGCTCACCGCTTTACGCAGTGTTTCGCGATAGGTCACCTGTGGACGGCCGATATTCGCCTCTACGCCAAACTCGCGTTTCATACGGTCAACGATAATTTCCAGATGCAACTCACCCATGCCGGAAATAATCGTCTGCCCGGACTCCTCGTCTGTATGCAACCGGAACGACGGATCTTCCGCCGCCAGGCGCTGCAACGCGATGCCCATTTTTTCCTGATCCGCTTTGGTTTTCGGCTCAATCGCGAGTGAAATCACCGGCTCCGGAAATTCCATTCGTTCAAGCGTAATCACCGCGGTGAGATCGCTCAGGGTATCGCCCGTCGTGACGTCTTTCAGCCCCACGCAAGCGGCAATATCGCCCGCACGCAGTTCATCCACTTCATGACGGTCGTTGGCGTGCATCTGCACAATGCGGCCGATACGCTCTTTCTTCCCTTTCACCGGGTTGTACACCGCGTCACCTTTTTTCAGCACACCGGAATAGACGCGGATAAAGGTCAACTGGCCGACGTAGGGGTCAGTCATTAACTTGAACGCCAGCGCCGAGAACGGTTCGTCGTCACTTGGATGCCGTTCCGCGTGTTCGCCTTTTTCATCCACGCCATCAATAGCCGGAATGTCGAGCGGCGACGGCATCAGCTCAATCACCGCGTCGAGCATGCGCTGCACGCCTTTATTCTTAAACGCGCTGCCGCACAACATGGGCTGGATTTCCCCGGCAATGGTACGGATGCGCAGCCCGCTGATGATTTCGGCTTCATCGAGATCGCCGCTTTCCAGATATTTGTCCATCAACGCGTCGCTGGCTTCTGCTGCCGCAGAGACCATTTTTTCTCGCCACTCCTGAGCCGTCGCCAACAGTTCATCCGGGACGGGCGCATAGCTGAACGTCATCCCCTGGGTCGCGTCATCCCACAAAATGGCGCGCATTTTGATGAGATCCACCACGCCGGTGAAATGTTCTTCTGCGCCAATTGGAATCACAATCGGCACGGGATTGGCCTTCAGACGGTCACGCATCATCTGTACCACGCGGAAGAAATCCGCGCCCTGACGGTCCATTTTGTTGACGAAGGCCAGGCGCGGCACGTGATATTTATTCGCCTGCCGCCAGACCGTTTCCGACTGCGGCTGTACGCCACCCACTGAGTCATAGACCATGACCGCGCCATCCAGGACGCGCATGGATCGTTCGACCTCGATGGTGAAATCGACGTGACCAGGGGTGTCGATGATATTGATCCGGTGCGGCTCATAACCTCTGTCCATGCCAGGCCAGAAGCAGCTCACGGCGGCGGAGGTAATCGTAATTCCGCGCTCTTGCTCCTGCGCCATCCAGTCAGTCGTTGCCGCGCCATCGTGGACTTCACCCAATTTGTGGCTCATTCCGGTGTAGAACAGGATGCGCTCGGTGGTCGTCGTTTTACCGGCATCGATATGCGCGGAGATACCGATGTTGCGATAACGTTCGAGGGGGATGGGTCGGGGCATGATGCGTCCTTAGTCAGTTTGACTTGAGATTGACGACCGGGATGGTCGCCTTCGTGTTCGTTTGCTATAATAGTCCTATTGTACGAGTATATACGAACTATTTTTTAAGGGAGAGGCTATCATTGGTATAGCTCAACCTGATTATTACGCCCAGGAGCACTATGATCCCGAATCACCCCGAGCCTGAACAAATACTGCTGGAAAACGTGCTGTTTGCCCTTGGAAACCCGTTAAGACTGGCGATTCTGCCCCTGATCGCCGATGGCAGTGAGTTAAGCTGCAATGCCTTACGTCCGCAGGAAGTCGCGAAATCCACCATGACGCATCACTGGCGTGTATTGCGCGACAGCGGCGTGATCTGGCAACGTCCACAGGGACGCGAGAATATGATTTCATTGCGCAAAGAAGATTTGGACGCCCGTTTTCCTGGGCTGCTGAACACATTGTTGCAGGTGATGTGAAAGAGTAAGGATTGCAGGGGCAGGTCTCTATCAGGCCTGAACCAAACGCCTGAAGAGTAAATGCTGGATATCCTGTCGCTGCGACAAGATAGCGTGTGCCGTGATTGTTATCCCTTTAACGGAATACAGAACGCGATACCCGCTCTGACTGTTAAATTCACGGTATTTCGCGCATCCGAGCTTCAACAATTCTGGACAAATGTGAGCCCCTTGCGGGAATTGTCTTACCGTTTTCTCGAATTGTTCCAGAATCTCGGCCATAACAGGCCGTGGTTGGACATCAATCCGTCGCAAAAAAGCGAAGATATCCTCCATGCAATATTTTGCCGTGAGTGTATATTCAAAAACCAAATCGCTACCGTTCATAACCTTTCCCTGTCTGTTAGACACGATGTTCAGTCAATCAGCCCATCCAGTAACTGATCTTTAGAAAAGACGTTTCCTGCTGCTTTGTCTTTTTCTGAGAGCGTGAGCAGTTTCAACAATGCGATAGCGTTTTGCCGTTCCTGATGCTGTTCGTAGGATTCAATCACATACGCAGGGACGCCATTTTGCGTGACCAAAATGGGTTCTGAGAGTTCCAATGTCGCGGCATTCTTCTTCACGAAGCTAATGGTTTCAACTTTCATAAGATCAACTTTGTTGCGTTCATAAGTTTTAATATAGACCATATTTAGACTACTCTCAATGAAATGATGCTCTGAAAAATCGGAAGGTATTCCCTCACCAACGTGGTGGTTTGATGAGAAAGTCACGTGATAACAATAAGAGGAAGCGAGAATCGCTGGAAGTCGCCTCGCAAATTAACAAAGCCGCCGGGCGGCGGCTTCAGGGCATAAGCATTACATCGAATAACCCGGCTTTTTAATCAGCTCATCCAGCTTCGGGCCGATCTCCGTATCCCAGACCTGCGCTTTCCAGTCTTCCTGCTGAACCTGATTCAACGCAACGGATACTGAGCTGTCTTTGCTGTTGAAATGGCGAATAATCACCTCGGCGATATCTGCCGCCAGCGCCGTTTTTTGTTCGTCATTCAGATCACGAGGGAAACATTTGATATCAACATGTGGCATTTTCAGGCTCCTTTATGAGTAGTATTCCAGGTTATCAGATTATTTCATCAGCCTTTAACACCTTGTGCAGTTTAGAAAAGCGTCAGAACCTCAACGCACCGACATTAAGCACAGCGTTAGTAAGTGATGCCGGGGGGATTGACCTCCGATTGTTCCACCGCCTCGCCTTGTTCCCCCCAGCGCGCCAATACTTTCTGGTATTCTCCGCGCTGGATTGCGCCATTGAGCGCGGCCTGCAAGGCATACACCAGCTCGTTTCCTTTTTTGGTGGTCGTCGCGACAAAGGCTTTTTTCGGACCCAACCCCACTACACGCGTTTTACCCGTGAGCGCCTCTTTATACGCCGATACCGACTGCGGCCCAAAAAACACATCCGCCCTACCAGACTGAATGTACAAATTGCCCGACGCATCATCGGTCAGATAGACCGGAAGCGCAGGTGCTCGCCCCGCTTTTTGGTTCTCTTCGTTCCAGCCCAGCAGAATACGTTCCTGATTCGTGCCGGAACCGACAATCACTTTTTTACCGGCCAGGTCGACGGCGCTTTGAATTGAGGTCACGTCACTGGTCGATTTAACGGAAAACGCGAGAGAATCAACGCGATACGTTGCAAAATCAAACTTCTGCTTGCGCTGTTCGGTCACCGCAATATTCACCAGCGCCACATCGTACCGCCCGGCGCTGATCCCGAGCGGCCAGTCTTCCCACGCGGTGGGTACGAGTTTGAGCTTTAAGCCCAGGCTGCCCGCCAGCAGGCGCGCAATCTCCGGATCGCTGCCGATGCGGGTTCGGTTGTCGCTGGCCAGCAGCGCCAGCGGCGGCGAGTTAAGGGCTGAAATCGCCACCGTCAGCGTGCCAGGCTCCACAAATTTGTAGTTGTGGGGGATCTTTGATACTGCCTGTTGATCGACGGTGACGGGCAACGGCTGTTCATTCGCCTGTAAATCAATGCTCGCATGGCTTACCGAAACGACGCCGAAAAACACCAGAAATCCATATTTCATACTCGCTCCTTACAGCACTTTTGACAGGAACTGACGCGTTCGCGCATGCGATGGTCGGTTTAACACTTCGTCGCTACTGCCCTGTTCCACGATTTTGCCATCCACCATGAACACAATCTGGTCCGCCACTTCACGGGCAAAACCTATTTCGTGCGTCACCACAACCAGCGTGGTTCCAGAACGCGCCAGTTTTTTGATCACATCCAGAACCTCGCCCACCAGTTCTGGATCGAGCGCAGACGTTGGCTCATCAAACAGCATGACCCGCGGTCGCAGGGCGAGCGCACGCGCAATGGCGATTCGCTGCTGCTGCCCGCCGGATAAATGCCGTGACCACGCATCGGCTTTATCCCGCAGGCCCACCACATCCAGCAGGTTGTAAGCCCTGTCTACGGCAGCTTTACGGCTCAATTGCTTATGCGCAATCGGCGCTTCAATCAGATTCTCCAGCACCGTCAGATGCGGAAACAGGTTGAAATTCTGGAACACATACCCGACGTTGACGCGCTGTTTGAGGATCTCTTTCTCTTTCAGCTCGTACAGCTTGTCGCCCTGACGGCGATAGCCAATGTAGTCCCCGTCTATCTGGATAAACCCTTCGTCGACCCGTTCAAGGTGATTAATGGTGCGTAAAAGCGTCGATTTACCGGAACCTGACGGCCCCAGAATGACGGTCACTGAACCCGGCGGGATCTCCAGCGACACATTATCGAGCGCTTTATGACGCCCAAAGAATTTGCTGACGCCTGTAATCGAAATATGTCCTTCAGGAGAGGCTGGCATGGATAGGCTCCTGTGTCGTGGTAACGGAACGGGCGCGGCTGGACGTACGAGATTGATTCACCGCCGAGCGGCGCTCGCTGCGGGCCAGCCCACGTTCAACAATGTGCTGAATAGCCGACAACACGGTGGTGATCACCAGATACCAGACGGCGCCCACCATCAGCAGCGGAATGACTTCCTGAGTGCGGTTGTAGATCATCTGGATGGTGTAGAAAAGTTCCGGCATCGCCAGGACGTACACCATCGCCGTGCCTTTCGCGAGGCTGATAATTTCGTTGAATCCGGCAGGCAAAATGGTGCGAAGCGCCTGCGGCAGAATGATGCGCAAAGTGCGACGCCATGCGGGTAAGCCCAGCGCAGCAGCCGCTTCATACTGGCCGTGATCGACGCCTAAAAATCCGCCACGAATAATTTCGGCGGTGTAGGCGCTTTGCACCAGCGTCAGTCCCACAACGGCCGTGGAGAATTGCCCCAGCACGTTGATGGTTTCAAAACTCCCCCATGTGATGCCGGTGAACGGCACGCCGAGCGACAGCGTGTCGTACAGATAGGAGAAGTTATAAAGAATAATCAGCACCACAATCAGCGGCAGCGAACGGAACAACCAGATATATCCCCACGCCAGGCTACTAAGCAGCCACGACGATGAGAGCCGCGCCAGCGCCAACATGCCGCCGATCACCACGCTCAGCACGGTGCCGATAAGCGTGAGTAAAAGCGTCTGCCCGACGCCTTCGAGGATCACCGGATCGAAGAACCAGCGTGCAAACACGGCCCATTCCCAGCGCGGATTGAACGCTACCGACTGGACGACGATCGCCAGCACGAACAGTGCCGCAATTGCCCCAACTGTGCGCCACGGATAGCGCGCCGGGACCACTTTGATGGTTTCAACGTTGTTCATCGTCGTTCCTCATGCGGTTTTACTGAACGCTTCGCGTACCAGTGTTTTGGTGAAGCGCAGCCGCCCGTCAAACGGCGGCTGGCTGTACTCTTCCGGATCCCGGTGCAGATCAAACTGGGCCGCGTAGCCTTGACTCAGATACAGTTTCACCGCTTCCGGCTGACGAAAACCGGTGGTGAGGTAGATCTGGCTGTAGCCTGCCAGCACCGCCCTGCGTTCCAGTTCCTGAACCACGCGTGCGGCCAATCCCTGCTGTCGCAGGGATTTGTCGGTCCAGATGCGTTTGATTTCAGCCGTGTGTTCATCAAAAGGTTTGTATGCGCCCGTGGCGATGATCTTGCCGTCACGCTCCAGGACGATAAACAGCCCCTGCGGCGACAGATACCACTCGGTCAGTTCCACTTCTGCATCTTTGGAAAAATAGTCGCCGTAGCGGGCGGAGTACTCGCCAAATAACCCGTCAATAATGGGCTGAAGATCGGCATCCTCCGGCGAAACGTCACGAAAAAGTTCGCTCATGTTGACCTCCTTAATCGCCTAATCCCGCCGGGTTCACTTCTGAACTCGGGATACGTTCCACACCTTCCCCCCAGCGGTTCAGCACTTTGTCGTAATCACCGTTTTTGATCACGCCATTGAGTGCCGTTTGCACCGGCTCAGCTAAACCGCTGCCTTTTTTCAGCGTCACCGCGATATGCGCTGCTTTTGGCCACCCGCCGTCCACGCTGCCGACCAGCTTGGTTTTACCCGTCAGCGCCGCTTTCCACGCCCCGATAACGTTCGGACCAAAAAACGCATCGGCGCGGCCAGACTGCAGCGCCAGCGTTTGGGCGGCATCATCTTTGGTATAAACCGGAGTAAACGGTTTGAGGCCCTTCTTCTGATTTTCGGCATCCCATGCCAGCAGGATCGCTTCCTGATTCGTGCCGGAACCGACGATAATACGCAGCCCTGCGATGTCTTCAGCCTTCTCAAGCTGCTTGATCGGGCTGGTCGATTTCACGTAAAAACCGAGCGAATCTTTGCGGTAAGTGGCGAAGTCGAACTTCTCTTTGCGCTCTTTGGTGACCGTAATATTGCTGATCGCGGCATCATATTTCCCGGACGTCACCCCCAGCGGCCAGTCTTCCCAGGACGTCGGGACGATATTCAACTCCAGCCCCAGGCTGTCGGCCACCAGACGCGCGATATCGGCTTCGCTGCCTATCAACGTTTTGTTGTCATCAGCAAAAACGGTCAGTGGCGGCTGACTTAACCCCGCGATGGCCACCGTAAATTTGCCCGGTACGGCAAGATGTAAACCGGCAGGTAACTGCGCGATGGCCTGCGGATTTTTCACCGTATTGACAGGCGTTTTATTGGCTTCGAGGCTCACGCCTGTGCCGTTAATATTCACATTCTCTGCCCAGACGGCAGGGGTAAAGGCCAGCGCGAGCGCCAGAACGAGCGATGATTTTTGCATAGCGGGTGTCTCTTATTGTTGTGTGAACTGATTTTTGGGTTGGTCTAAGCCCAGACTTTCTCGCAGCGTCGTGCCGGGATATTCGGTGCGAAAAAGGCCACGCGCCTGCAATACCGGAACGACCTGGTCGACAAAGCGCGGGAATGTGTCAGGTGTGCCGCCCTGAATGATGAACCCGTCAGAGGCATATTCTTCAAACCACTGCTGCAAACCGTCGGCCACCTCTTCCGGCGTACCGGAGAAACGCGGGCGCGGCGAGGCGGCTTCGAGCGCGACCTGTCGCAGCGTTAAGTTGCGATCGCGTGCGTTACGTTTGATTTCATCGGTAGTGCTGCGAAAACTGTTTTGCCCTAAATTTCCGATATCCGGGAACGGTTCATCCAGCGGGTACTGGCTAAAATCGTGGTGTTCGAAATAGCGCCCTAAATAATTCAACGCATCATTTATGGATACCAGCGCCGCGGTACTTTGATATTGCGCCTCCACGTCGTCAGCATCTTTTCCGACAATCACGCTGACGCCCTGGAATATATGTAATTCATCAGCACGACGTCCGTGTAATTCAAGCAGCTCTTTCACGTCGTGATAAAACGCTTTGGCTTCGCCTAACGTTTCGTGATGGGTAAATATGGCATCAGCATGTTTCGCTGCTAATTTTTTCCCGTCGTCGGATGCGCCAGCCTGAAAGACAATCGGACGCCCCTGCGGCGTGCGGCCAATATTTAATGGCCCAGCAACCTGGAAGAAATCACCGTGATGATCCAGCGTGTGTAATTTTTCAGGATTGAAGAACTGGCCGCTGTCTTTATTACGCACAAAAGCGTCGCCTTCCCAGGAGTCCCACAGGCCCTTCACCACATCAAGATATTCATCGGCGATGCGATACCGTAGGGCGTGCTCGGGATGCTTTTCGCGCGAGAAGTTCTTTGCAGAACCCTCCAGCGGCGACGTCACCACGTTCCAGCCCGCGCGGCCATTGCTCAAATGATCGAGGCTGGCGAACTGGCGTGCGACGGTAAAGGGTTCGCTGTAGGACGTCGATAACGTACCGACTAATCCCAGCCGCGACGTTAAACTCGCCAGCGCAGATAATACGGTCAGCGGCTCGAAGCGATTAAGAAAATGCGGAATGGATTTTTCATTAATATAAAGTCCATCGGCAACAAATAAGAAATCAAGCTTGCCCTCCTCTGCTTTTAACGCCGTTTCTTTAACGAAATGAAAATTAATACTGGCATCCGCTGTCGCCGCAGGATGACGCCAGGCAGACATATTTCCGGACGCACCATGTAAAATGGTCCCCAGCCGCAATTGTCGGGTTGCAGACATATTCACCTCTTAATAATTAAATATGATGTAGCGCTTTTTCTGCAAGCTGCGAGAAATAATGTGCCGCGGGTTCGATTAATGCTTCATCAGGATTAAATGCCGGATGATGCAGACCAAAAGGACTGGCACTACCAATGCTGACAAACGCACCGGGAATATGCTGTAAATAGACGGCAAAATCTTCGCCGCCCATGTGCAGGTCCGCGTGCTGTGTTTCGTAGCCGGTTTCCCGCGCAATTGAGGTCGCAAAATCAGCCCAGCGTTCGTCATTCACCAGCGCCGTTGGCCCGGCATACCATGTGATATCAATTTGGGCATTAAAGGCGCTGCCAAATCCGGCAGCGATTTCCCCTACGCGCGCTTTGACATTTTGTTGAACTTCAGTGCGATGGGTACGTAATGTGCCTTCCAGCTCAACGCTTTCTGGCAGGACGTTCCAGGTGTTTCCGCCTTCGATGCGCGTGACGCTCAGCACCACCGAATCCAGGGTGTTGATGTTACGGCTCGCCACGCTTTGCAGCGCCGTTACCAGCTGGCTGGCGAGTACGATGGCGTCCGATCCTTCGTGCGGTCGCGCCGCATGCGCCCCTTTACCGGTGACGCGAAAAACGAATCTGTCGACGTTGGCGTAGAACGGCCCGCCGCGCGTGGCAAATGCGCCAACCGGTAAACCGGGTTCGTTATGCATTCCAAAAATGGCGCTGATATCCTGCAAGGCCCCCGCGCGCACCAGGCTTTTCGCGCCGCCAAAGTTCTCCTCAGCAGGCTGGAAAAGGATCCGAACCCGTCCCTGAAGATCCGCTTCGCGGGCTTTGAGCTGTAATGCGGCGCCCAGAATCACGCTGGTGTGCACGTCGTGCCCGCAGGCATGCATCACGCCGGGATTTTGCGAGCTAAATGCGACACCGCTGCGCTCCTCAATGGGTAGCGCGTCGATATCCGCACGCAGGGCAATGTGCTTACTCCCCTTGCCGATTTCGGCGACAATTCCGGTCTGCAGATCGTAGGGCAAAATATTGATATCAGCCGCCGAAAGCCACTGGCGCAGACGCGCGGTGGTTTCGACCTCTTGCCCGGAAAGCTCGGGATGGCGATGCAGTTCCCGACGCCAGTCGATCAGCTGTTTTCCGAGGCTCATACCAGCACCTCGCCGGCGAATTTTGCCTGCGCCAGCAAGCGCAGAGATTGCGTGCGGGCGCTGCCATCCGCGACAGGCGTATCAATGATGAATTCATCGATTCCATAGGTCTGGTGCAGCGCTTCCAGTTGCTCAAGCACCGCATCGGCAGTGCCTTTGATCAACGACTGCGCGCGGCGGGCAATGCGTAACGGCTCACTTCCAGCCTGACGGGCAAAAGCATAGGCCTGCTCTTCGCTGGCGACGGTGACACGCTGCCCGTTGGCCAGCTCAACGCCCCACACTTCGACTTTTTCAGCCAGGACATCAGCCTGCGCCTGAGTCGGCGCGACAATCGCCTGCACCGCCACAATGGCATGACGGATGCTGTTTTCACGCCAGGTTTTAAGCACATCGCGCAGAAGATTCGCGTCGCCATTGAGATGCGCGGCAAAGACAAAATCCCAGTCAAGCTGAGCGGCCAGACGCGCACTTTCGACACTCGCGCCCAACAGGAAACGTTCCGCTGGCACGGTGGGCAGCGGTGTCGCCTGCACGGCGTCCTGCTGCACGTCGGAAACCGGTGAAAGCCAGTGATTCAACTGCGCCAGTTGATCGGCAAACGTGCCCTTTTCCTGTTGATTAAGGCCCTGCTGCAACGCGCGCGTTGACAGCGGCAGCCCGCCGGGGGCTTTACCGACGCCCAGATCCACGCGTCCCGGCGCAATTGAGGCCAGCACGTTGAAATTTTCGGCCACTTTATACGGGCTGTAGTGCTGAAGCATCACGCCACCGGAACCGACGCGAATACGTTTTGTCTGGCCCAGGATCCAGGCAATTAGCAGCTCAGGGGACGGGCTGGCGAGTTGAGCGGTATTGTGGTGTTCGGCAATCCAGAAGCGGTGAAATCCGAGCGCTTCTGCCTGTTTCGCCAGACTTAACGTGCGCGCCAGCGCATCGGCAGGCGTTTCATTCACCGCGACGGGGCTTTTATCCAGAATGCTGATTCGCCAGGACATGTTGTGTTCTCGTTTGACTTAACATGTCGTCATTATTAAGGGGGGATTTCACCTCTGAGAAACAATTAATTTACATTTGGTTTGCCAAAAATCAGAAATACAAAGCCACGCTAAAGGGATGACTTCAATTCTGTGATGAGTTTCTCGGCGTCCTGACGTGATGTTATGCGCACAAAACGGATGTGTGCGTATTTTGGGTTTTCCATATCAGCGATATAACGTACGCGATTGCTGCGCCAGGTTTTGATCGTCCACAGCAGCACCGACTCGCGGTTAAAGAACGAGCGGCGGAAACTTTCACGATTGCCCGTGCCAGGCCACAACTCCTGTTGCGACCAGGCGCGCTTTGCCGCGCGCGATACCGCCTGCCAGAGCGTGCGAGCAAAACCGTAATCCACCCACACAATGATATCGATCTCGCGCCACTTCACTGCTCGCGTGCGGTTATAATTGCCATCCAGCACCCAGTCGGGCGAGGCGCTGAGAGCAATTTCCAGTGTAATCAGAAACTGATCGTCTGGTGTACCCTGCCAGTCTGGACGCCAGTACAAGGTGTCCATTTCGATATAGGGAAGGGATAATTCAGCGGCGAGCCGCCTGGCTAACGTCGTTTTTCCGCTGCCGCTGGTACCGATAAGATTGATTTTCACAAGATTGACCGAGGGAGTTCAGAAAGTGTACTGAACTATCATAACGTTTTATGAATGTTAATGAAACGTCACGTCGGTAAGCCAATTTTTCGCGCGCATTCATAAATACCTGCTTATTTGGCTTAAGTGGAGTATTTCATTTGCCATTTAAAATAGATAATTCATTTGTTTGCAATTTCATTACATAAGAGAACTTTAATAGATAAAATATATTTAATTTAGGTTCTTTCTTGTTCACCCCATTCTGTGGAAGAATGCGCAGGCCGTAATAAACAGAACAATAACTTTTGTCTTGCCTGAACATTTTTCGGGCGGCTTTTTATATTTTTGACATCACCATGGAGTTTTTCATGAGAAATAACACTCCTGTTACACAAAGCGAGTATTTGCTTAACGAAGAATCGACGCTTATGTCGACCACCAATACACACAGTCATATTACCTACGCTAACTCTGCCTTTATTGAAGCCAGCGGTTATAAAGAAGAACATCTTATTGGTGAACCGCACAATGTGATTCGCCATCCCGATATGCCGCCTGAGGCATTTGGTGACATGTGGTTTACCTTAAAGCAGGGCCAGAGCTGGACGGGGCTTGTCAAGAACCGTCGGGATAATGGCGATCATTACTGGGTTCGCGCTAACGTTACGCCGGTATACCAGAACGATACGCTCACCGGCTACATTTCGGTACGTAATATCCCACCCCGTACAGAGATAGAAGCCAGTGAACGTCTTTACGAACGTGTGCGTAATAATGAATTAAACGGTCATCGTTTCTTTAAAGGATTGGTTGTTCGCCGGGGTTTATTTTCATTCCTTTCACTTTTTAAAAAACTCAGCACGGCAAAAAGAGTGAACTATGGGATTGGAATGACTGCCCTTTTATCATTACTAATCATTTTGATCTCCCCCGAAAGGATAATGCAAAGCGGCGGACTTGTTGCGCTCTTTTTATTGCTTGGGGTTTATCTTAATACGCAGATCAGTCGTCCTGTCAAAACGATAGTTCGTCAAATGCAACATGTCGTTTCCGGGCGTAAAACGGATTATTACCATTTTGATCGCGTCGATGAAATTGGCATGATGATGCGTCTGGTGAATCAATCAGGTTTAAATTTACGCTCGCTTGTGGATGACGTCGGAACGCAAATCGCCGGGATAAGTACGATCAGTCAGCAGGTCGAGAAAGAAGGAGCTTCTCTACAGGCGCGTTCTGAAGAGACGGCGGATGACCTGCAGCAAACGGCCGCTGCCGTGGAAGAGATTGCCAGCGCCGTTCAGCAAACCGCCCAAACCGCAGGCGAAGCCATTTTAATGGCGGATCGTACCAGCGCCAGCGCACACAGCGGCGAAACGGCCATGAAGCAAACCATCGGCATGATGCAGTCGGTGTCGAAAGACAACAGTCAGATTGTCGACATCATTGGGGTCATCGATCGTATCGCCTTCCAGACCAATATCCTGGCCCTTAATGCCGCGGTAGAAGCCGCGCGCGCAGGCGAAGCTGGACGCGGGTTTGCGGTAGTCGCTGCCGAAGTCCGTAATCTGGCGCAGCATTCCGCTTCAGCGGCCAAAGAGATCAAAACGCTCATTGAGAAAAACGTCGCCAGCGTGAACGCGGGTGTGAATATGGTGGAACAAACCGAAACGCATCTCACAGCGATGATCGGCAATGTGCTGCAAGTGACGTCGCTTATCAAAGAGATCGGTCACGCCACGCAGGAACAGACCCTGGCGTTGACGCTCATTAACGAGTCGATTTCCCGTATTGGCACGATGACCCATAACAATACGGGCATGGTGGATAATGTGACGAATGCAGCGAATCACCTGACGCAGCGCACCACGCGTCTGCAACAGGCGATTGCGGTCTTCGGCGGTTAACGACCCTGGTACTCTTCGTCAGACACTTTTTCTAGCCATTCCACCGGGCTGCCGTTGACGGATTCGGCGATGGCGATGTGCGTCATCGCGGTCTGTGAGCTGGCCCCGTGCCAGTGTTTCACCTTGGGGGGTATCCAGGCGATATCCCCCTGATTCAGCACCTGCGCCTCTTTCCCCCACTCCTGCAACCAGCCTCTCCCTTGCGTCACGATCAGCGTTTGCCCCAGCGGATGGGTGTGCCACGCCGTGCGTGCTCCTGGCTCAAACGTCACCGTCGCACCCCCCACAGCCGCAGGTTCCGTGGCCTGAAATGGGGAATCGATGCGCACCGTTCCGCTAAACCAGGCCTCAGGCCCGCGAACTGACGGTAATGATCCACTGCGTATAATTTTCATGCTGCCTCCTGTCTGGATAGTGCGTTAACAGTAGCGCAAAGACAGGCGCAGCATTAGAGAGCATAATCAGAAAGGAACCATGAATTGAATTCATAAATGGAGTGGCAAAATGCTCAAAGACAATTTCAACGATTTGCTGTCGTTTATGGTGGTCGCCCGAGAGCGCAGTTTCACCCGCGCCGCCGCCCAGCTTGGTGTTTCGCAGTCCGCGCTTAGCCACGCGATGCGTAATCTTGAAGCCCGTCTGGACGTGCGGTTGCTTACGCGCACCACCCGCAGCGTCGTGCCTACCGAGGCGGGCGAACAGCTCCTGCTGCGCTTAACCCCGCATATAGTGGAAATCGAACAAGAACTGACGGCGCTGCGAGACAGGCGTGACCGACCCGCAGGCAATATTCGTATCAGCGCTGGCGAGCACGCCATGTCAGCCGTTCTGTGGCCAGTGCTGAAACCCTTTATGGCGCACTATCCCGACATCAATATCGAAGTGACGGTGGATAATGGCCTGACAGACATTGTGGACGGCCGTTTTGATGCCGGTGTGCGCTTAGGGGAACAGATCGCCAAAGATATGGTTGCGGTGCGTATCGCCCCGGATATGCGGATGGCTGTCGTCGGATCAGCCGCCTATTTCGCTCAATATGGCGTACCGCAAACGCCTGAAGCACTGGAAAATCATCGCTGTATCAATATGCGTCTGCCGACTTTTGGCGGCTTGTACGCCTGGGAATTTGAACAAGACGGGCGTGAAGTGCGCGTGCGCGTGGACGGTCAGTTGACGTTAACAGTCTGCCGCAACGCCTGGATGCGGCCGTTGCCGGATTGGGTTTGGCCTATGTTCCGGAAGACACCGTCGTCGATCGGGTGGCAGACGCGCAGCTGGTACGGGTGCTGGAATCATGGTGCCCGTCATTCGAAGGTTATCATCTCTATTACCCCAGCCGTCGTCAGCACACGACGGCGTTTACTTTACTGGTTGAGGCACTGCGAAATGAAAACGCTCAGTGGTCAACTATTAAGCACAACTGATGAATGAATTTACCCTCAACCGGTTTCTTCGTCTGAAATGTACTCATAATTCAGTACGTTGTTTACCTCTTCTGCTCTGACCACACGATTTCCTTCGACTTGCATCACTTTCAGCCTGGTAATATTTTGCCTCGCTTATCGATTGCGGGTAGGATGCTTCGCCATGTTTTGCCTTATCCATACGCAGAATGACTGGAAAGGCGGCATGTGCCAGTGCAGAAGCAATCGTTTGGTTCGCAGACTGCCAGCGTACGGACATCCCTAAGATGATTCAGACAGGTAAACAGGTAACTCAATGAAAACAAGCAATAAAAACGCAGCTGACCATCACGCTGCGAAACGTCGCTGGTTGAACTCTCACGAAGAGGGATATCACAAAGCCATGGGCAACCGTCAGGTGCAGATGATTGCTATCGGCGGTGCTATCGGTACAGGGTTGTTTTTAGGTGCAGGCGCACGTCTGCAGATGGCGGGGCCTGCTCTCGCACTGGTCTATCTGGTGTGCGGAATTTTCTCTTTCTTCATTCTTCGTGCGCTCGGCGAGCTGGTGTTACACCGCCCGTCCAGCGGCAGTTTTGTCTCCTATGCGCGTGAGTTCTTGGGCGAAAAAGCCGCTTACGTCGCGGGCTGGATGTATTTCGTTAACTGGGCGATGACCGGGATAGTCGATATCACCGCAGTTGCCCTTTATATGCACTACTGGGGCGCGTTTGGTGACGTACCGCAATGGGTCTTTGCCCTTGGCGCACTGGCGATTGTCGGTACCATGAACATGATCGGTGTGAAGTGGTTCGCCGAAATGGAGTTCTGGTTTGCGCTGGTAAAAGTGCTGGCGATTGTCATTTTCCTGGTGGTTGGTACGGTGTTCCTCGGCAGCGGAAAGCCGCTCGACGGCAATGCGACCGGCTTCCATTTAATCACCGATAACGGCGGATTATTCCCCCATGGCCTGCTGCCTGCGCTGGTGCTGGTTCAGGGCGTGGTCTTTGCCTTTGCGTCCATCGAACTGGTCGGTACCGCCGCGGGAGAATGTAAAGATCCGCAGACCATGGTGCCAAAAGCGATTAACAGCGTGATCTGGCGTATCGGCCTGTTCTATGTTGGCTCCGTGGTGCTGCTGGTTCTGCTGCTGCCGTGGAATGCTTATCAGGCGGGGCAAAGTCCGTTCGTGACATTCTTCTCGAAGCTTGGCGTACCCTACGTCGGCAGCATCATGAACATTGTTGTGCTGACCGCCGCGCTCTCCAGCCTGAACTCGGGTCTCTATTCGACAGGACGCATTTTGCGTTCCATGTCGATGGGCGGCTCGGCACCTAAATTTATGTCGAAAATGAGCAAGCAGCAGGTGCCTTACGCGGGCATTCTGGCGACGCTGGTCGTCTACGTTTTCGGCGTGTTCCTGAACTATCTGGTTCCTTCTCAGGTGTTCGAGATCGTGTTGAACGTGGCGGCCATCGGGATTATCGCCTCCTGGGCCTTTATCGTGGTGTGCCAGATGCGTCTGCGCAAAGCCATTAAAGAAGGTAAAGCGGCTGACGTGGCCTTCAAGATGCCGGGCGCGCCTGTCACTTCCTGGCTGACGCTGCTGTTCCTGTTCAGTGTTCTGGTGCTGATGGCGTTCGACTACCCGAACGGCACCTATACCATTGCGACCATCCCGCTGCTGGCGGTGCTGCTGATCCTTGGCTGGTTTGGCGTGCGTAAGCGCGTGAATGAGATCCACAGCACTGCGCCGGTGATGGTCGAAGATGACCAACACGACGGCCCACTGGTTGAAGAAACGTCGCGTTAAGCGTTAAACAAGCCATAAAAAAGGGAAGGCATCTGCCTTCCCTTTTCTTTTACAGCTAGTGCGATTACAGCACGATGCGAATCACATCGTCAGGCTGAGTGGCTTCTTGCTGACGGGTCGATTTCTGCTTCACCGTCACGTACAGCGTTTTGCCATCCGGTGACAGCGCCAGACTGTTTGGGAATACCGGCGTATCAAGAGTTTTGATGACTTTATAGGTTTTGGTGTCGATGATGCTGACTTTACCGGCTTCGCGGTGCGTCACATACGCTTCGTTACGGATCGGGTTAAACAGCACGGCCAGCGACTCTGGTGCGGCGATCTTTGCCATCACGCTACCATCTTTCAGGTTAACCACCAGCACTTCCGGCTGCTTTGAATCCGTCAGAAACGCGCGTTGCCCTGCGGTATCCAGACTCAGGTTCAGGTAAAAATGCTCTTTCCCGTCGTCCTGCACTTTTTTACGGTTTATGACTTTGTGAGTGGCGGTGTCGATCGTAATCAGTTCGCCGTCGGCATTGGTGGTGTACAACCGTTTTGCCTGCGCATCCAGCGCCAGACCGGTACTGTACGTTCCGGTATTCGTAATGGTGTCTTTCAGTTTCAGCGTTTCACCATCAATTACCCAAATCACGCTCTCTTTACCCACCCCGGTGATGTACACGGTATTGGTGGTGTCATCCGCCACCAGTTCGCGTGGCTGGAGAGGCTTAATAGTTTCGGTACGCTTACGATCGTCCAGCACCAGACGGCCTTTCAGTTCACCCGTTTTGGCATCAATCGCCGTGACGGCGCTGTTGGTCGTATTGCCAAACCACAGCGTTTGCGTCTTGCTGTTGATGGTTGCGCCGAAAGGTTTCAGATCGTTATGGATCGCCAGCGTCACGTCGAGCGTGACAGGATCAAGACGATACACCACGCCACCTTTGTCCGTTTTACGGCTTTGCGTGGTGGCCACCCACAGGGCATTTTCCTGCTGGCTCACGGCCATTTCGTATGCGCCCTTGCCTACTGCTTTGCGCAGCATCTCTTCTGCAGCATGAACATTGAACGAACCCGCGATCAGTAAAGAACCTAACAGCAGTGAACCACGCAGACGCGGCGAGCATAGATGAGGTAATGACATGACGACTCCCTTTGATAAAAAATGTGTAATGCCGACAGTGCTTCCTTGAGACGAAGTCATCGCTTCGTTATGTTTATTGTTGAGAATAGTAATCATTATTCCCGTGAATGTGGAGTCATTGTTTCCTGTTTCGCTCTCCGCCCTCTTTTTTATCTACACTTCTATTAACGCAATGTGCTGTTAAAGTTTTCATAATGTTTACAAAAGATTTACCATACGCACATGTGTTCCATTTGGTTCGTCACTTTCTCAACTGGCTTTTATTCATGAAAATCATTTCCGCCCGGCAGGCAACGCTCTCCCTATTATGGGTTCCGATCATCCTTGCCCCCGCAGTTGCGCTCGCCGCACAAGAACAAACGATGATCGTCAGCGCGACTCCGCAGACCGTTTCTGAACTGGATACTCCGGCCGCCATCAGCGTGGTCAACGGGGACGACATGCGTCAGGCCGCACCGCGCATTAACCTTTCGGAATCTCTCGGCAGCGTGCCCGGCTTACAGATTCAAAATCGTCAGAATTACGCCCAGGATTTACAGCTTTCGATGCGCGGATTTGGGGCGCGTTCGACCTTTGGCGTGCGCGGTATCCGTATGTATGTGGACGGTATACCGGCCACCATGCCGGACGGACAGGGACAGACGTCTAATATCGATCTTTCCAGTATTGAGAGCGTCGAAGTGCTGCGCGGTCCGTTTTCGGCGCTGTACGGAAACGCCTCGGGCGGCGTGATTAACATCGCCACTCAGACGGGTCAGCAACCGCCAACGATTGAAGCCAGCAGCTATTACGGCAGCTACGGCACCTGGCGTTACGGTATGAAAGCGACGGGGGCGATGGGCGATGGTACCCACGCCGGTGACGTGGATTACACGGTGTCGACAACGCGTTTCACCACCAAAGGCTATCGCGATCACAGCGGTGCGCGCAAAAATCTCGCCAACGCGAAACTCGGCGTGCGCATTGATGATGCCAGCAAGCTGACGCTTATCTTTAACAGCGTTGACATGAAAGCCAACGATCCGGGCGGTCTGGATTATCAGGAGTGGCGCGACAACCCGCGTCAGTCGCCGCGCGGCGATCAGTACAACACGCGCAAAACCATCAAACAAACGCAGGCGGGTTTGCGCTATGACCGTCAGCTAAGCGAGCAGGACGATCTCAGCGTGATGGCCTATGCGGGCGAGCGCGAAATGAAGCAGTATCAGTCGATCCCTTATCAGCCGCAGCTTCGCCCTACCCACTCCGGCGGCGTAATCGACATGCAGCGTCACTATCAGGGTATCGATACCCGCTGGACGCACCGCGGTGAACTGCTGGTTCCCGTAACGGTCACGACCGGTCTAAATTACGAAAACATGCGCGAAGATCGTCGCGGCTACGAAAACTTTGTTATGCGTAACGGCGTTCCTGATTACGGTGTGAAGGGCGATAAACGCCGCGACGAACGTAATCTGATGTGGAATGTGGATCCGTATCTGCAAACCAGTTGGCAGCTCACGCAAAAACTGTCTCTGGACGCGGGCGTGCGCTACAGCTCGGTGTGGTTCGATTCCAACGATCGTTACGTGCAAGGCGCAAACGGTGATGACAGCGGCGAGGCGAGCTATCACAAATGGCTCCCGGCCGGATCGCTCAAATATTCTGTGACCGACGCGTGGAATCTTTACGCTGCAGCGGGACGCGGATTTGAAACGCCGACCATCAACGAACTGTCGTATCGCTCCGGTAACCAGAGCGGCCTGAATTTTGCGCTTAAACCGTCAACCAACAATACCTACGAAGTGGGCAGTAAAACGCGCGTGGGGAACGGTTTGCTGACGGCTGCCTTATTCCGTACCGATACTGACGACGAAATCGTGGTTGATGCCAGTTCTGGCGGGCGCACCAGCTATAAAAACGCCGGAAAAACGCGCCGTCAGGGCGTGGAAGTGTCTCTCGATCAGCAGTTTGCCGAGAACTGGAAGCTGAAAATGGCGTGGACCTGGCTGGATGCCACCTATCGCACCAACGTCTGTTCTGACGCCGATTGCAACGGCAACCGCATGCCGGGGATCGCGCGCAATATGGGGTATGCGTCATTTGGCTGGCAGCCGGAAGAAGGCTGGTACGCTGGGTCTGATATTCGTTATATGAGTGACATTATGGCGGATGACGAAAACAGCGCCAAAGCCCCTTCGTATACGCTTGTTGGCCTGAATACCGGATACAAATTCAATTACGGCAATTGGGGAATGGACGTCTTTGGACGCGTCGATAATCTGTTCGACAAAGAATATGTCGGATCGGTCATCGTCAATGAGTCTAATGGCCGCTATTACGAACCGGCCCCAGGCCGAAACTACGGCGTAGGGATGTCTGTTTCATACCGATTTGAGTGATAAAAAACCCCGGCAACGCAGTGTTGCCGGGGGATTTTTACGCGGCTCTGGCGTTCTGTTCTAAGCGGAACGCCGCCACCAGTGACTCCAGCAAGCGCGCCTGATCTTCCAGCGCTCCCGCTGCTGAAGATGATGCTCCCACCAAAGACGCGTTCTGTTGCGTCGTGCTGTCCAGTTCCATTACGGCGCGGGATATCTGCTCAATTCCGCGGCTCTGCTCCTCAGACGCCGACGAAATTTCGCCCATAATATCGTTCACGCGCGTGACAGAATGCACCACCTGCTCCATGGTTTGCCCGGCCTTGGTCACCAGATCGCTGCCCGTTGTAATGCGCGAGACGGATTCACTGATCAGCAGTTCGATATCTTTCGCGGCCTGCGAACTGCGCTGGGAAAGACTGCGAACTTCACTGGCCACGACGGCAAACCCTCGGCCCTGTTCCCCGGCACGTGCGGCTTCGACGGCGGCGTTCAGCGCCAGAATATTGGTCTGGAAAGCAATGCTGTTGATCACAGCGGTAATGTCGGCGATTTTCTTCGAACTGGTGTTGATATCACTCATGGTGCTGACGACATCGCGCATCACCCGGCCGCCCTGGGTGGCGGTCTGTGACGCTTCCGCGGCCAGTTTGCTGGCGTGGCGCGCGTTATCAGCGTTGTTTTTCACCGTTGCCGTTAACTCTTCCATACTGGCTGCCGTTTCCACGACCGCGGCAGCCTGCTGCTCAGTGCGTGACGAAAGATCGGTATTTCCCTCGGCAATCTCACTCGCGGCCAGCGACACTTGCGCGACGCTGGTACGCACTTCGCCAATCATAGCACGCAGCTTGTCGTTCATGCGCCCCATCGCGCCCGTCAATTTACCGAGTTCATCATCACCCTGCGGGTGAATATCCGAACTCAGATCACCACTGGCAATCAGTTCAGCCAGCTGCAGATTGTGCCTGACCGGATGGGTAATCTGACGGGTCACCCACCATGAAACCAGTATGCCAAACAGCACGGCGACGACACCGACAATTGCGGTAATGGTGCTTGAGCTGTTGGCGAGAGAGTCGTTATGGATTTTCACCAGAGCAATAATTTCGCGAATAGACGCGCTGCTGTCATCACCTGCGGTTTTGACTTTATCTTCAGCAACTTTTAGCGCTTGCTGCGCGGTTGTATCGTCTTTATTCGCGTTAAGCGCGGCCATTGCGGTTTGCATTTCGGCAACGCTGCTTTCAAAACGCGCCAGGTTTTCGGCAATAGCATTAATAATGACGCCTTCCTGAGGAGTCCATTCCAGTGTTTTTGCTTCTGCTGTTATTTCCGCCGCGTGTTTAACGTATTTCGCCATTAACTGGCCCGATTTTTCGTCTCCGTTATACAGAAATTTAAGACGATTAATCTTGGCCTGAAAAACTTCGATGTTAACGTTATAAATAAGGTTGGTTTGTTGATAGACGTCGCGAATTTCTTTAAAGCGTAATACGCTCATGATGGTTGATACCGCCACCAGCAGCAATACCAGACCAAACCCCGCCGCGAGCTTTCTGCTCATTTTTATATTACGTAATCGTTGGCTGAAACTCATCTTCCTGCTCCTCAAAAGGCAAACGTGCCTGATCCTTTATCGGCAGGATTTTCGGTTAATGCATAGCCATCTGGTCTTATCTGTCACAGAAATGAAATAACGTTCCCGGCAAACATTCGTCACCGGGAAAATAATTAAAAATGGAGATGGTTTATATATAAAACTAAAACTGAATTAAATAACTCCCTAACTAAAATATTGTTGCAATAAGAGCGCCGTTGACTCATCGATCAGTTTATCTATCGCTTTTTGACAGGCAACGACATCACCGCGCTCAAGATCGTCCAGCAGTTGATCGTAACGATAAGGGTATTTCGCGATGTCGTGTTCATCTTCATGAAGATAGTTAAAACAGGGACCAATGCGCACCCAAAGTTGTTCAATCAGCGAGGTCAACGTTGGCATATGGGCAAATTCGTAAAGCCTGAAGCGAAATAGGCGGTTAGCATGCAACGCGCGTTGTGCATTGCCGTTACGCATCGCTTCATGAAATTTCTCCGCCAGATCGCGTAATTCTTGTACTTTGCTGGCAGACATATTTTCACACGCTGCCGCTACCGCCATGGTTTCAAGCTGTTTACGAATGGCGTTAATTTCGGTGTAGCGTTCGAGGGTGATTTCCGGTACCAAAAATGCCTGAGCGGGGGTCGCTTGTAACGCGCCTGCAGAGACCAGTCGCAACAGCGCCTCACGCACAGGAGTGATACTGGTGCCTAATTTATCAGCAATTTCTTTTGTAATAAGTCTCGCACCGGGTTTAAGTGCGCCAGCAATCAGCGCTCCCTTAAGACTGACCTCCACCTGCATAGTGAGGCTCAGACGTTGTGCTTTTTCCAGGTTTTCCAAATCAAGCATGTTAATTTCCTTCTGCTTAAAATAAGCGCTATTCACCGCCCCGTTTTGCCCCCTAACGGTGCTCGCCAGATATATCCTGTATTTTCATGCCTGGTGTTGGGAATGTCGCAAAAAATTCAAGAATGCAAAATGATGTTAATTCACACAGCTCATCTCACTCTATCGAGAGAGTGGATGGCTATGCTTGTATTATTAAAGACATTATAGTCAAAAATTAAGAATATATTATGGCGGATATTTCCGCCATATAAGCTTCAATCATTATCGTTCGCGACGCGAATGACGACTTTGCCGAAGTTTTTACCTTCCAGCAGCCCGATGAATGCCTCAGGTGCGTTTTCCAGCCCTTCTGTCACCTGTTCGCGGTACTGAATTTTGCCTTCTTTGATCCAGCGCCCCATCTCGGTCTGGAATTCATCAATGCGATGACCATAATCCTGAGCGATGATGAATCCCTGCACGCGCAGACGTTTTTTCAGAATTGTCCCCATCAGCAACGGTAAACGATCCGGCCCTGCTGGGAGTTCGGTGGCGTTATAGCCGCTGACCAGGCCACACACGGGCACGCGCGCGGAGGTGTTGAGCAACGGCAGCACCGCATCAAAGACTTTGCCGCCGACGTTTTCGTAATACACGTCAATGCCGTCTGGGCATGCTTGCGCCAGTTGTTGCGCAAAATCATCAGCATGATGGTCAAGACAATGATCGAATCCAAGCACCTCAACGGCATGACGGCATTTCTCCGCACCGCCTGCAACGCCGACCACTTGACAGCCTTTAATTTTGCCAATTTGCCCGACGGTTGCGCCGACCGGTCCGGTTGCGGCGGCGACCACCAACGTCTCGCCAGATTTAGGCTGACCGATATCCAGCAGTCCCATATACGCCGTAAAGCCCGGCATCCCCAGAATCCCAAGCGCCCACGAAGGATGCTCAAGATTTTCGCCAAGCTTAACAAGTCCTTTACCGTCTGACAGGTCATACTCCTGCCAGCCGCTGTAGCTAAGCACCCATTCGCCTTCTTTATAATCGGGGTGCCTGGATTGCTCTACGCGACTGACCGTACCGCCCACCATCACCGCGTCAATTTCCACCGGCGGAGAATAAGACGGCGCATCGCTCATACGACCACGCATGTAGGGATCGAGTGACAGCCAGATGGTGCGCAACAACACTTGCCCTTCAGCTGGCGCAGGGACGGATTGTTCTTCTAAGCGAAAATTGTCCCCAACCGGCGCACCGTGCGGGCGTGACGCTAGCACCAGTCGACGGTTTGTTTTTGCAGATTGACTCATGGTTCGCTCCTTTTTTTACAAATGACCTTTAAGACTAGACCCTGTTTGCGGTGACTGCCTTAACATTACGAGCCAGACTGATTCAGCCGAACCACCAGATAAACGCATGGCAGCTGGCTTTCATTGATAAAACGGCAGTCGTTGGGCGGCCCCAATTCCAGACAATCCCCCGCCTGCATTTCATGGCGGGTATCTCCCTCCTGGAACACCAGTTCGCCCGATTGCAGCCAGATCAGCTGCCGCGCCAGCGCATACGAGGACGCGGGCATAGGCACATCGCTGCCCGCCGGGAGCTCAACCTGGACCAAATCGATAGGCAAATCGGTACGCGGTGAAACATGACGTCGCAGATACTGGCTTTGCGGATCGCGCCAGACCGGTTGATTGGCGAAGCGTAGCAGTTTGCCCTCTTGCATTTCCGCGCGGGCAATCAACGTCGACATGCTGATACCGAACGCGCCGGAAAGACGGGCCAGAAGCGTCGCTGTCGGGCTGCTTTCACTGCGTTCAATCTTGTGGATCATGGCGCGAGACACGCCCGCCCGCTCGGCGAGTTCGCTCAGTGACCAGCCGCGCGATTCGCGCTCGAGGCGGATACGCGCACTGATCCGGTGATTCATGTCGTCTGGCATAGTATTCATGACGTCATACTATAGTGTATGAAATCGATTTCAACGCCCTGTTAATAACAAAAAAATATGGCTTATGCTGTCGTGTTTATCAACGTCGTTTGTATAATATTGTGATAAAACTGTACCACTATAGTGAACACTCTATCCTGAGGTCCTCATGATCATCCGCCATGCCAGTAAAGAAGATTGCGCCGCTATCGGCGAGATTTATAACCACGCCGTTGTGCACACTGCTGCTATCTGGAATGACACCACCGTCGATACCGAGAACCGCATTGCGTGGTTTGAAGCTCGCACGCTGATGGGGTATCCGGTGCTGGTCAGTGAAGAAAATGGCGTGGTCACGGGCTATGCGTCATTTGGTGACTGGCGTGCATTTGACGGATTTCGCCATACGGTTGAACATTCGGTCTACGTTCACCCCGACCATCAGGGCAAAGGAATTGGCCGTGAGCTGATGAAAGCGCTGATTGGTGAAGCGCGAAACATCGGCAAACACGTTATGGTTGCGGGAATTGAGGCACAAAATCACGGCTCAATTCACCTGCATAAGACGCTCGGATTTGTGATTACCGGGCAAATGCCGCAGGTCGGGACCAAATTTGGCCGCTGGCTGGATCTCACCTTTATGCAGCTTCAGCTTGACGAGCGCATCGACCCGGACTCGATCTGATGAATCAGTCATTGACGCTGGTCTTTCTGGTCGCCGCCGGGATTGGTCTGGTGGTGCAAAATACGCTGATGGTGCGCATCACCCAGTCATCTTCCACCATTTTGATCGCGATGCTGCTGAATTCGCTGGTCGGCATTGTGCTGTTCGTCAGTATTTTGCTGATTAAAAATGGCGTGTCGGGATTCAGCGAACTGGCGTCGACGATTCGCTGGTGGACGTTGATTCCTGGTTTACTGGGATCGTTTTTTGTCTTCGCGAGTATCAGTGGTTACCAGTACGTTGGAGCAGCCACGACAATTGCGGTACTGGTGGCCAGTCAGTTGATTGGCGGGCTGGTGATGGACGTGCTGAAAAGTCAGGGAATCCCCCTGCGTGCGCTGATCGGCCCGATTTGCGGTGCAGTTTTACTGGTGATTGGCGCCTGGCTGGTTGCCCGACGCCAGTTTTAAACTTTACAGGATGGTACCGCCTTTGGTGAGCTGCTCCTGTCGCGCTTCGGCATCTTCTTTGTAATGCTTGCCGTGATGGGCAATGGCGTTGCGCAGGCGCTGCTGCTGGGTATAACGATCTTCACGGCTGAGTTCCGCGTCCTCGCTCAACTCAACCAACAATTCATTCATATGCGTAATAACACTTTCTTCCACAGCGGCATCCACACGCGCCGTCACTTCATCCAGATGTGACATTGTCACTCCTTATGTATCTTTCCTCTCCCTTTCGGGAGAGGACATGTTCATTAGTTCAGCTTCGCTTTCGAGAAATCGCTGCCCATCAGGCTGACGCTATAACCCGTCACGTTGCTGCGCGTGGCGAAGAAGGTTTTGCCGTTCGCCAGCGCAATCCACGGCGCTTGCTGGTAGAAAATTTCCTGCGCCTGACCGTAGAGCTTGGCACGTGCGGCCGGGTCACTGGTCAACTTCGCTTTCTGCACCAGTTCATTGTATCCCTTATCGCACCAGCGCGCGGCATTTGAGCCGGTTTTGATGCTGTTACAGCCCAGCAGCACATCCGCAAAATTATCTGGATCGCCGTTATCGGACATCCAGCCAAACAGCGCAGAATCATGCTCGCCTTTACGCATGCCAGACAAGTATTCGCCCCACTCATAGGAGACAATTTTCGCCTTCACACCCACTTTCGCCCAGTCGTTTTGGATCATCTCCGCGATACGGCGGGAATTTGGGTTGTAAGGGCGTTGAACCGGCATTGACCACAACGTCACTTCCGCGCCCTGCTCAAGCCCAGCCTGCTTCAGCAGCGCTTTCGCCTTCTCAGGATCGTAGCTGTAGTCCTTCAACTCTTTGTCATAGCCCATCATATTTGGCGGAATCGGTGACTTCGCCACCGTACCGGAGCCCATAAAGACGGCGTTCACGATCGCTTTTTTGTCCGTGGCATAGTTAAGCGCCTGGCGTACCAGCACGTTATCAAACGGTTTTTTCTCGGTATTAAACGCCAGATAGCCGACGTTCAGCGCATCGACAGAGTGCAGCGCCAGATCTTTATTCTTCTTGATCACATCAAACTGCACCGGTGATGGCGCAGGAATGATCTGACATTCGTTGGTTTGCAGCTTCGCCAGGCGGGTTTCGACGTTTGGCGTGATGGAGAAAATCAGGTGCTTGGTCGGCACTTCGCCATCCCAGTAATTTGGGTTCGCGATATAGCGGATCAGTGAATCGACTTTGTACTGTTGCAGCACATAAGGGCCTGTACCGATAGGCCAGGTATCCACGTTGTCCGGCGTGCCTTTTTTCAGCATCACGTCCGCATATTCCGCAGACAGAATCGAAGCAAAGTCCATTCCCCAGTCCGCCAGGAACGCCGCATTCGGTTCGGTTAATACAAACTGAACGTGATAATCATCGACCTTTTTAACGTCATGAATCAGTTTATCCAGGCCGACATCGTTGAAGTATTCGTAGTTGCCCTTCGACACATTATGGTACGGATGTTTAGGGTCTTTCTGACGCATCACCGAGAAAATAACGTCATCGGCGTTAAAATCGCGCGTCGGTTTGAAGAATTTGTTGCTATTGAATTTCACCCCTTTACGCAGGGCAAAAGTATAGGTTTTGCCGTCGGGTGAAATAGTCCAGGACTCTGCCAGGGAAGGAACCGGTGTATTTTTCACCGGATCAAAGTTGATCAAACGGTTATAAAGCACCTGCGAGCTGGCGACGAATGACGGGCCTGAACTGGCAATTTGCGGGTTAAACGACTCTGGTGAGGCTTCAGAGCAATAAATAATGGTATCGCTTTTTGCCGCCCACGCAGCACTTGCCGGTAACAGTGTGCTCAGCGCTAATGCGAGCAGCGTTTTCCCTGTAGACATGGTTATAAGCCTTTTCAATTTTATTATATAGAGGGCTAATAACAGCACAGGGACGGAACAGTGGCAAATAACGAAACACTATCAGGTTATTCTAAAGCAGATAATTTCGCTGATTTTCTCGCCACTACCCGCGTATTGATTTGCCTTAAGTGCCATTGTTCGTCAAGTACTACCGTCATTTTCTATGCGTTAAGAAATCGCCCCTTTTGGCGTCTCTTCGCCCGTTTGCTTGCCCTCCGATGTCGTTAAAGTAGAGGCGTGAAAAAGTCTACAGGACCAAATCGTGGCAAAAACACTTTTACGCAGCGGCAATCTGGATGATTTTCAGGCCGTTGGCGGCGGCGGTCAGGCCGTATTTGAATCAGCATTGCAAATCCGTGAGGCGCTTCGCCTGCGCAAACAACAGGCGATCGTCGATTGTCTGGCCATTCCGCAAGTTAACGACGGCGGCGATCGCGTTGACTGGTATTCTCCCGTGGATGGCGCGGTCACCGGCTGGAGCGCCGCCGACGAAGACGCGCGCTTCCGCGCCCTGCGCTACCTGGAAAACACGATCTCCAGCGTTGAATCGCTGAGCAAAAAGAGCCTTCAGTCGCCTAAAACTGCGCAGCAGCTCTTCGGGTCTCTGCTTTCCAAAGCATTCCAGTTCCCCGGTGAAAATTTCATTTTCCTGATTGAAGGCAAGCCCGTTATCGCGTTTTGGGGTTTTGTAAACCTCAATGAGAACGCGCGCGAGGATGTTCTGGATTGCCTGCGCGAATCACTCGCGCCTGAACCAATGCCTTCTCCGATCGAGGAAGAGCCAGAGCCGGAACAGCTCCCAGTGGTGACCTTTGAAGAAGCGGACGCTCCGCTGATTGCCCCCACACCTGCGCCAGCCGTTGTGCCAGCGCCTGTGACCACGGCGGTGCTTCGCGTTACGGAAGATGATTTGTACGATGCACAGCCTGCTAAATTAGCAACGAGTGAGCCGACTGCACCCGCTCATCCTGAACCGGCAGCCGTGACGAAAAAGCGCCGCGTTCCACTCTGGACCTTGCCGGTTGCGGCGGTGATTGTCGCCGCGGTCGCGGCACCACTGCTGTGGCCGAAAGCGGCACCGTCAGCCGTTCCTGTTCCAACACCTGCGCCTGCGCCGGTGGCTATCGCGCCAAAACCGGTGCAGCCAGTAGCCGAAATCGCCATGAATCTGCCGCTCCATCAGGCCGAAATTTTGCCTGTTGCCGCGCCCGCCGTGACGCCCGCGCCGGTAGAAGAAGCAGTGATCATTTCAGCCATTCCAAAAGATGCACTGGTGATGGACGCCATGCAGGTGAAAACCGGTTCGACCAAATTCCTCAACGGGACCTGGCGCGCACTGCTTGACGTAAAAGACCCAATTACTGGCAAACCGCCGTCAATGCGTTATCAAATTCAGAACAATAAAGGCACGGCGCGTGTGGTTCACGGCGATAATGTTGTTTGCCGAACGGACATTTTCTCGGGGCTGCACAGTAACGGCGAGCTGATGATTAAAAGTCGCGGCAACGCGCGCTGCTCGGATGGTTCTCGCTACCCGATGCCAGAGATTGCCTGTAAAGCAGGGACTAACGACGTGGCAGAATGTACTGCCCGTTATGATGCCAAAACCGTCGTTCCGCTGACGTTCAAGAAAGCAGGTGCCTGATTCTATGCTGGTAAATCTTTGCGACTACAAACAAAGCGTCACGCTGATTGCGAACAGCGGCGTACAGTTTCTCGATTTCGGCCTGACGCCTCAGGACTCAGCCAGCCACGGGCGTTTTGTGCGTAAAACCGCCAACGGTCCCCTGCTACGCCTGAACTACGATCTGGTGAATGGCCGCTATACCCTGCCAGGCGCGGGTGGTGGTCATCCTGAAGTGGTGAAGCCGGAAAACACGATCCTGCTACATCAGTCACTGACGGTGCTCGACGGCGTCTGGTTGCCGGTGCCTTTCTTACGCTTTAACCCGCCGCGTACCTTTGTGGACGGCCCGGACAACTGGGCGCGCGTTCAGGTGCGTAAGCTGGAAACCCCTGACGGCGCAGGCAACACCCACCGTGTGACATTTGCGCTCGACAGTCAAATTGCTGAACACGCCACCCACGGATTGTCGCCAGTCGAGAACGATATTCTCAACGGCACCCGTTTCGCGCTGGCGTGGCGTGATGAGGAAGTACTGAATTTCCTCGATCAGACCTGGATTGACGGCTGGTTGCGCGAAGCGTTCACCGGCTATGCTACGGGCGTAGAAAACCGCTCGGATCGCGATCTGCAGCAGGCCATGCGCGGCTTTGAATATCAGGCCCACTGGCTCAACCTGATGACCATGCTCGGCGAGCAAATCACCGTCCCGGAAGTCAAATTCGTCACGCACACGCTCAGCACACCGGCGATCCCCGTCGATTTGATTCTGGATGTGGGCAACACCCACACCTGCGGCGTGATCATTGAAGATCATGGTGATGCCAACGACGGTTTACGCCAGACAGCCGAACTGCAGGTGCGCTCGTTAAGCGAACCTCAGTTCCTGAATGAGCCCCTGTTTACCAGCCGTCTTGAATTTTCTGAAGCCCGTTTCGGCAAGCAGCATTTCTCGGTCGAAAGCGGACGTGAAGACGCGTTCGTCTGGCCTTCGATCGTCCGAGTCGGTGATGAAGCGCGCAAGCTGGCGATGCAACGCCTGGGAACCGAAGGCAACAGCGGCATTTCCAGCCCGCGCCGCTATCTGTGGGATGAAACGCCGGTGGTTCAGGACTGGCGCTTTAGCCAGATGAATAGCAAAACCCAGCGCGAGCCGCTGGCGACCGCCTTCCCGCTGATGAACCTAATGAACGATGACGGGCAACCGCTGTTTACCCTGCCTCAGGATGAACGCTTACCGGTCTTTTCACCGCAATACAGCCGCAGCACGCTGATGACACATATGCTGTGTGAATTACTCGCGCAGGCGCTGGGTCAGATCAACAGCGTTGCCACGCGCTTGCGTCTGGGCTTCCCGGCCTCGCCGCGACAGCTCCGCACGCTGATCCTCACCCTGCCGTCAGCCATGCCAAAACAAGAGCGCGAAATATTCCGCCGCCGTATGTTTGAAGCCATCGCAATTGTCTGGAAAGCGATGGGCTGGCACCCGCAGGATGAAGACTTTGCCAGCCGCAAACAGCAGGATAAAAGCGTGATTCCCGTTCCGGAAATCCAGATGGAATGGGACGAAGCGAGTTGCGGACAGCTGGTGTGGCTCTATAACGAAGCCATTTCCCATTTCGGCGGTCAGACGGAAGCGTTCTTTGCCTCTCTCGCCCGCCCGGATCGCGAAGCCGAACCGAATGCATCGCCAGGCCGTGCGCTGCGTGTTGCCTCGATTGACATTGGTGGCGGCACAACCGATATGGCGATCACCCATTATCAGCTTGATGATGGCTCCGGCAATAACGTCAAAATCACCCCGCAACTGTTGTTCCGCGAAGGCTTTAAAGTGGCGGGCGATGATACGCTGCTGGATGTGATTCAACGCTACGTCCTGCCTGCGCTGCAAACGCAGTTGCAGAAATCCGGCATTGCCGACGCGTCCCTGCTGATGGCGTCGCTGTTTGGCGATTCCGGACGCATTGATACCCAGGCGGTATTGCGCCAGCAAACGGCGTTGCAGCTGTTTATGCCGATTGGCCACGCCATTCTGGCGGCCTGGGAAAGCAGTGATATCGACGATCCGCTGGCGGGTTTGCATGCCACCTTCGGCGATCTGCTGTCGCAAAAACCGACGCGCAACGTGATGAACTATCTGCAACAAGCCATTGATCATGCGCTGCCCGCAGGCTCTGCCGCCTTCGATCTGTTTGCCGTCCCGCTGCACGTGAATTTCCATGAAATGCAGGATGCGATGCTGGCCGGTCAGTTTACGCTGGCCGCCCCGTTGCACGCCGTTTGCGAAGCGATTTCGCATTATACCTGCGATATTTTGCTGATTACCGGACGCCCTGGCTGTCTGCCTGGCGTGCAGGCGTTAATTCGCCACCTGCAACCTGTTCCGGTGAATCGCATCGTCTGGCTGGATAAATACCGCGTCCATGAGTGGTATCCGTTCAGCCAGCAGGGCCGAATTGGCAATCCAAAATCAACGGCGGCTGTCGGGGCAATGCTGTGCAGCCTAGCCCTCGACCTGCGTTTGCCGCGCTTTAATTTTAAAGCGGCCGATATTGGCGCTTATTCCACCGTGCGTTATCTGGGGGTACTGGACAACACGGTCAATACGTTGCGCGAGGAAAACGTCTGGTATCAGAATATCGATCTGGACAAACCTGGCGCGAAGCTCGACACCAAACTGCATTTTCCGCTACGCGGCAACGTGACGCTGGGATTCCGTCAGCTGGAAAACGCGCGCTGGCCAGCCACGCCGCTGTATACCCTGAGCATTAACTCTGCGGAACTGGCGAAAGCCATCGCGGGAGACGGTGTATTGAACGTGCGCCTTAAATTGACCGGTGGAACCAAACAAGAAGGCCCGGAGGCCTTTGAGCTGAGCGATGCCTGGCTACAGGACGGTACTCCGGTTCCGCCTGATGCATTAACCTTTAAACTGAATACCCTGGCTGACCGCCGTCATAGCGGAAGTCATTACTGGATCGACAGCGGGAGCGTATATCTGAAATGACAGCGAAGACTGCCACCACTCAGGCCTTAATCGGGTGGATCAATGAGACGCGCCTGCACGCCCCGATGCTGGATAATGACGCCGACGCGCTGCTGGCCCGACTGACCTCGGTGCAAGCGCGTGAACAGGCGCTGGACCGCGCTATCGCCGGTCACAGCAGTATCGGATTGTATGGCCACTCTCAGGCCGCTAAAGCGCATCTGCTGGTTGCGCTGTGTGGAAGCAGCAGCGGACGACTGGATGTCGCGCCCGGTTTACGTACCTTTGACTATTTTTCACACCTGAATCCGGGGCATGCGCTGACCAATATGGCCGTGCGCTTTACTCCGTTCACACCGGCGGTGATGGATGATGCTTTCCCTATCCGTTTGAGCCTGGTGACCGAAGCCGAGCTGGTTCAGCTTTTCATTGCACGCACTACCGTACTGGGGTTGATTCGTCCGGTTGAGAAATCGGTCATAGAGGCGCGTGTGGAAAAATGGCGCGCACTGCGTCAGCCGCAGGGTGTGCCGGGAATGACGGCACAAGAAGTCGGTGCCATTGCCCGATTCTGGCGAAGCACCGTGCCGGGATCAGAGCAGCAAATGGATGATGCCCTGTGGCACCAGTTTGCGCAGCTCATTCCGTCGCTTGATTTAAGCACCCGCGCCAGCGTCTGGTCGCTGTTATGGGGTGAGCAACAGGAACTGACGCAGCAGTGGCTGAAGCTGGCGCACGTTCTGCATCAAACCGGCCATGCCAGCGAACTGGCCGCGCCGTTGAGTCTTTTGGTTGATAATTTTGGTCTGCCGAGCGAAGGGTTCCTGACGCGCGGTGAGTTCACCTCTCCTGAAGCGCAGGAGGCCGTGCTGCATCCGCTGAACGACGGCGAGATGTTGAATGCCATCAGCATTCCCGTCGACGTCCTGGCGTTTTTGTCCCGCGAACTGGTCCTCCCGGCAGAAAACAGCGTGCTGGAAAATGTCGATATTATTGATATCCCTGCCCCTTCCGATACCGAATTGTCGCCGCTGGCGCAGGCAAAATATGTCTGGTTGCTGGAACATTATCGCCAGCAGATGCAGCCGGATGTGCTGGTGATTTGCAACGCGACCGCACAGCACGAGCAGACTGCCAAAACGGCAAAAGCCCTGCTGAACTGGGTCAAAGAGACGCAAGCGGGTGAAGAGTCTGCGCTGCCGGGGCTGGTCTGGGCGATCACTCCGCATGATGCGCGCTTCACCACCAAACAAAATCTGGATGAAGCCGTACAACAGCTGCTCGGAAAACCGGGCCAGCGTTGGGGGACGTTGCAGGCTCTTGATGCGCACAGCATGCAGCGCGTCGTGGAATGGCTGATACAGGCGACGCTCCCCGCGCAGCGTCAGTCGCGGCTTCAGGCTTTGAAAACAGCACAGCAACGTGAACGACGTGCCTTGATGCAGAGCTATCTCGCGCCTGCGACAGTAAAACCGGAAGCACAGCGCACCCAGGCTGAAGCAATGGTCCGCGCATTGCAGAACAGCGCTGCGCGCCACGGCGAACTGCTGGAGGGCTTGCTGCCCCCGCTTAAAGCATTCGAAACGCTGCTTGCCGTTCAGCAGCCGCGTGAAGAACAGGTTAACGGGCTTTTCACCGACGTTATCGACCTGTTTGCTGATAATGCCAGTGAGGCTGGTGATGTTTACCAGACCAAAGATAAAGCGCGTCTGGCGCATCGCGTTTGGGTCAATCATCTGCGTCAGTGGAGTCGCAACGACGCGGCGGCCAGCAGACTGGGCCTGGACATCAACGTGCTGCCGCAGATAGCGGATACGCTGGTGTTGAGCAGCTACCGACTGGATCTTCCGAAGATGCTGCAGACCATTGTCGAAGCGGATAAAAGCAGCGCCGCCCAGCTGCATGCAGCGATTGGGAATTTCATCGGCTGGCTCGGTTACGCGCAGACCCCTGAGTCGTCTCGCCCGGCGAGCCGCGTGCGTAAAGGTCAGGCTATTTTCGTGACGCCCGTGGTCAGCAACACAACGCCACGACTCACCCGCCTGGGCGAGCAACCGGTTCATGCTGCGACGATTTATGTCTATGATTGGCTGGTCGCACTCTACACGCGCGCAATTGAAAATATTGGGTATCAACATCCGCACGACATCACGCCTGCAGCGCGTAAAGCGTTACTGGCGATTGTAAAATAGCGCCTGACGCAGGAGGAATGATGACAGATACGCTAAACACGCCAGGGGGGAATTACGTCCCTGTCATTATTCATGAGGGTCTGGCGTACGTGAGCGGTCAGTTGCCGCGCCGGGGAGAAACGCTGCTGTACACCGGTAAGGTCGGCGCTGAGGTGGATCTCGCCAGTGCTCAGGAAGCGGCCGCGTTTTGCGCAGATTTGTGCCTGGATGCAGTCTCACAGGCGGTGGGTGGCGATGATAAAATCGTGCAGGTGTTGAAAGTGGTGGGGTATATCGCCTCAGCGCCAGGATTTATTCAGCAGTCGCAGGTGATGAATGGCGCGTCCGATCGGCTCGTTGAACGACTTGGCGTGCGGGGGCAACATGCCCGTACCTCCGTTGGCGTCGCCGAGCTGCCGCGCGGCGCGCCCATTGAACTGGAGATGGTTGTTGCCGTCAGGCAGTCATCACCCTTGAAAATTGCTTTGACTGAGGCTCTGTAAGGGGCCTCATTCCTTCCGTTTGTTCATCGCCCCTCTATGCTGTTTGGTGTTTCATTTTTTCATCTTGATAAAGGGTGAAATTTCTTACGCTCTGTTTCACCGCTTACTGCAAGCCTGCCCTCCCCACTGATTCCTGCTGGACGCCGCGTGGGTTTAAACCGCTTTAACATGACAAAATTTGCGCGTGACTGCGATCATGAAGATAGCTCATGTTGTCGTGAAATTTAGTCGCTTCCCCTCACTCATTGGCTCTGGCATAAAAGAGGCAATGTTAACGAATTGGCAACATGAAGACTGATTCTCCAAATACTGGAACATCCAGCGATAAAGTCAGTTTTTACGTCAGCACTCTGGAAGCGAGATTACTATGAATAAAAATTTCACATTCACAATTAAGCACAGTCGCTTCGATGAGAATTATAACCCGTCAGAAAATACGCGTATTACCACTAACTTTGCAAATCTGGCGCGCGGCCAAAACCGTCAGGAGAACTTACGCAATACATTGGCGATGATTGACAATCGCTTCAACACATTAGCGCATTGGGATAACCCTAAAGGCGATCGTTATTCTGTCGAACTCGACATCATCACCGTTGAGATGAATATTGATGTTGATGGTAATCGCACTCCCTTCCCTGCTATTGAAATACTGAAAACCAATATTCTGGATAAGAAAACGCATCAGCGTATTGAAGGGATTGTCGGTAATAATTTCTCTTCCTACGTGCGTGATTATGACTTTAGCGTGGTGCTGTTGGATCACAATAAAGATCAAGCTGAGTTTACCATTCCTGCTAATTTTGGTGATTTGCATGGCAACATCTTCAAATATTTCGCAAATTCAATCGAATACAAAGCCAACTTCAGCAAGCCTCCAGTGATCTGCCTGAGCGTTTCGAATAAAAACAGCTATGAGCGTACCGGAAACGAGCATCCTGTTTTGGGCTTTGAATATGCGCAAAATGGCTCTTCGCTGACTGAAGAGTATTTCAAAAAGATGGGTTTGCAGGTTCGCTACTTTATGCCGCCAAACAGCGCTGCGCCGTTGGCCTTCTTTTTCTCCGGTGATCTGCTGAATGACTATACGTTTATTGAACTGATCGGCACCATCAGCACTATGGAGACATTCCAGAAAATCTATCGCCCTGAAATTTACAATGCTAACTCGGTCGCTGGGCAATATTATCAGCCTAACCTGAATAATCAGGATCATTCATTAACCAAAATTGTTTACGATCGGGAAGAACGCAGCCAGTTAGCGATTGAGCAGGGGAAATTTACTGAAACGCATTTCATCAAACCCTATAAAAATATACTTGAGAAATTTTCTGCTCCTTGCGCGCTTTAATGAATTAAAAATAAAAAGGTCACCTGTTATGAAAACATTGCTCCCAACATCGACGGCTGGCAGTTTACCTAAACCGTCCTGGCTTGCTCAACCGGAAACCCTGTGGTCTCCGTGGAAACTGGAAAATGAAGAATTAATCGCAGGAAAACAGGACGCTCTACGTTTATCTCTGGACGATCAGCTGCGGGCCGGTATCGATATCGTCAGTGATGGCGAGCAAACCCGCCAACACTTTGTCACGACCTTTATCGAGCATCTCAGCGGTGTGGATTTTGAGAAACGCGAGGTCGTTAAAATCCGCAATCGTTATGATGCCAGCGTTCCAACAGTCGTCGGTGCCGTTGCTCGCCAGAAGCCCGTGTTTGTTGAAGATGCCAAATATTTGCGTCAGCTCACCACGCAACCGATCAAATGGGCGCTGCCTGGGCCGATGACGATGATCGATACGCTTTATGATAATCACTATAAAAGCCGCGAAAAACTGGCCTGGGAATTTGCCAAAATTCTCAACCAGGAAGCCAGAGAATTAGAGGCTGCGGGTGTCGATATTATCCAGTTTGATGAACCCGCCTTCAATGTGTTCTTTGACGAGGTGAATGACTGGGGAATTGCGGCGTTAGAACGCGCCATCGAAGGCCTTAAGTGCGAAACGGCTGTCCATATCTGCTACGGATACGGCATCAAGGCCAATACCGACTGGAAAAAGACGCTGGGATCTGAGTGGCGACAGTACGAAGAGGCTTTCCCAAAACTGCAAACCTCGAATATCGATATCATTTCACTGGAATGCCACAATTCACACGTTCCTATGGATCTGCTTGAGCTGATTCGCGGTAAAAAAGTGATGGTCGGTGCCATCGACGTGGCGACCAATACCATTGAGACGCCAGAGGAAGTGGCCAGTACGTTACGAAAAGCCCTTCAGTTTGTTGATGCCGACAAACTCTATCCTTCGACTAACTGCGGTATGGCGCCCCTCTCTCGTCAGGTTGCCAACGGCAAACTCAATGCACTGAGTGCTGGTGCTGAAATTATCCGCAAAGAACTCGCGACGAAATAACGTCTCGAGAGATTGCTAACACGACGTTTTTTCACAAACTCGTTGAATTATGTCCGCTTTTGCCCTCACGCCACGTATCGAATAACATCGGCCAAAAGCAACAGCGGACAATTCCCCTTTCCCGGACCAACCATTCGATCTCCTCCATCAGTTCCAATAAAATATGGATTTTCAGGATTACCTTATGGCGACACCAGCATGAGTCGACCAAGCTTATCCTTTTTGTTTATAAGGATGCCAGGCGATGAAACGCTTATTTATGTCGGTTTTCTCCAGCCCAGAGTCGTTACTGCAGGTGATGAGTCAGCAGGAGATTATTGAAGCCGTTGAGGACGGTGACCGTATTATTATTGACCAGGATGGAAATGCCTCGGTTAACTTCAAGAGCAAAGAGGTGCGGCAAGACTTCCTGCGCCACGTTAATGCTCTGAAGAGGGCTTAATATGGGAACGGCAATATTTATGGTGCTAATGGTCTGCGGATATTGGTATACCAGCCGCGATCTCTCCACCCGTTTTAAAATCAAGCGCTCCTTCGGTTGGGATGTCTATTTTCTTGTCGCGCTGTATGGCTGTATTTTCGTGTTGCAGGGCGTGATCGCCACCGGGCTGCTCTGGTTGCTGCTGCTTGGGCTCTCTTTCGCCGATAATCGGTTCCATTTTACCTCGCAGCACTATGCTAACTGGCAAATTGATTTTATGAACTGGAGCTTTTTGGGTATTCAGGCTCCGGTGATCCTCATGTTGGCTTTTGCGATCATTTTTTGTCTCTATCGCTCCAACTGGGCTGGCAGCGCCCGGCTGGACGGCGAAGGCAGGAAACAGTTGTATAAACGCCTGGCGCGTTCGAGCGGCATCGAACAGCTGCTTTATCAATGTATGGAAGAAGGCGAACTGGCGATGGTGACGCTTAAATCGCGGCGGATTTATATCGGGATGATACATACCGCGACGCTGGAATATGAAAAGACGGCGAATATCGTACTGATCCCGATGCTCAGCGGCTATCGTGATGGCAAGAAAATGGATATGCGTATTGAGCACAACTATAGCAAGTGGTACGCCGAACATGACATTACACTCGATTCAGAACCCAGAAGCGCAATGGCGTTCCGTAGGGTAATTATGCTGGATCAAATTGAAAGCCTTTCGCTGTTTGATCCCGCCAGCGCAAGCGCGCTGGACATGGAACAGCGGCCTGACACGGTGTGATGGTGAGCAGGACAGACTGCACGCAGCGCACGGTTAGCGTACAGTCTTCCTTTTACTGAACGTTATTCTTGAACGATAGCGCCAGCATCTTTCTTGATCTTCGGCCCTTCTTTTACGCTCAGATTAAGCCCTTTGGTTTCCAGTTCGGCATGACGAATGCGCAGTCCCTGGGCGGCCTCAATATTGACATTCGTAAAGTGGAAACCGCTGAGCGGGGCTTCCGGCGTACCAATGATATAGGCGGCCGCTTTGCTATCGCCAGTAGAGGTTAAATTCTCCACGGTGATATTACTGAAGTGCGGCGTTTTATATTTGTCGAAGGGCTGTTTTGGATCGCTGTCTGGCGGATAAATTTGTTCGCCGAGCGTAAAACCGCCCTCCTGAAGCAATTTTTCAACTTCAGCTTCAACAATAGGTGCGGCTTTATAATAGGCGGAGAAGACCAGGGGCACTTCGACGTTGTGCATTTTGGTGTTGCGATACACAATATTTTTCACCTCACCGCCCTTCCCGCGCGGACTTTTAATTCGGATGCCGTACATCGATCCTTCAAAGGTATTGTTTTCCACTAGCACGTTATTCACGCCGCCTGCACTTTCACTGCCAATGGAAATTCCGCGGCCTTGTTTCAAGGTATTATTGGCAATATAGATGTTATCCACCACGCCATCCGGGAAACGGGGATCGGCTTTTTCAGCTTTGATGGCGATATGATCGTCATTGCAATCGATATAGTTATTAGTGATGCGAATATTCTGACTGTCGATAGGATCAATGGCGTCCGTATTTGGCGCATGCCATGGAGAAAGAATTCGCGTACCGTTGATATCAACATTGTGTGCATAGCGAGTCACAACGTGGAAGCTTGGCGAATGGGTTAATGTGACGCCGTCGATCAGAATGTTATGTGAACGCGTGATGTAAATCAGCCGTGGACGGTCGGTACCGCCTTTTTTACCGGTCGCGCGGATGTTTTCTCTCCAGCGCTCCCACCACACAGCGCCCTGGCCGTCGATGGTTCCTTCACCGACGATAGCGACGTTTTGCGCGTCTGCGATACTGATAAACGGCAGCCAGCCGTTTTCCGCTTCGGCATATTTCGATTTCTCATCTGCACGATATGCAGCGACTTCGGTTGAAGCCACCAGCGTGGCGTCTTTTTCCAACTTCAGCTGAATGTTGTTTTTCAGAAACAGCGGATTGGTTAAGAAATTGCCCTTCGGCACCAGAACGGTCCCGCCGCCCGCGGCAGCGCAATCATCAATGGCTTTTTGAATGGCCTCGGTATTCAGCGCAATTTGCAGGCGATGGCCTTCAGCTCCGTATTGCGTGATATTACAAATTTTATCCGGAAACTTTACTGAACTCGCTGCCTGCGCGAGGTGAAAAGGTAATATGCCGACAGCCGCCGCCGCGACCCACAGAGGGAGAGTACGAGTGGACATAACGATATCCTTTCATCATTTTGGTTTATAGTTTTGTAAAACTAGCACCGCCGTTTCTTTTTATAGAGTGTGCCGATCACGGTTTGCGGCATGTTGTTAATTTGCCTGAAAATAGTGACGCATTTTTGGGCGGATGTATGAAGGATGGCGATTTTTGAAGGTTATTCGCCACCGAGTTGCGAGCAAAAAACCATAAGTAAGACATTTCTCTGCAGATCAGAAAATGGAGAGAGCCGGCCCCATTTGTCTCTTTTCGAAGTGATAGACGCGAAGGGGAAACAGCCTGCCGGAGAAAAATGACAGGCTGACTCATAACTATTGTTTCAACAAGCGTGGCAGCTGATTTTCCAGTTCAAGCAGGCACGCATCCATCATCTTTTGCGTTTCCTGTGCGACTTTCGCGTAGTTATTGGCTTTCCAGTCGCTCAGCGGCGCTGTTGCCCGCGCTGGGGAACATTCTGAAACGACATATGCACTCAACATGTTCCCGCCTTCCGGACGTTTATAGAACTTCACGCGGTAGGTTAAATCGTAGTTGGAATTGCTGGCCGACATATCGGTATAGACGAGTGACCACTGAGCGGCTGCAATAAACAGCGGCTGTTTGTAAGCATATCCGTTACCATTTTTCTCAAGCCAGGTCTTGATTTGGCTTTCCGCTTTCGGCCCTAAATAACGCGATGTTGGTTCTGGCATGGAATCAACGGACGAGCCTTTATAGTTATCCTTATCAAATGAGCTCGTGTTGATTCCCCCACCCAGCGCGACACTTAATATCGCTAATCCCATACCTGACCCAGAATGTGCCGGTGATACTTCACGCAGCTTTAGGTCCGCGTAACGATTGTTGTTCATGTCCACTGGTGTAAAGATCGTGGCGACATCCAGCGTACTGCCGTTAGCGGCCTGAACGTTGTGTGAGTTGACTTTTCCCGCGCAGCCGGTAAGAAAAGCTAAAGACATCGCGCCCGCTATGAGTAATTTGTTCATCGTTCGTTTAAATCCCTTTTATTAATAAATAACAATACCCAAGGTAGGGTCTCCTCTGTTATTACGGACAAATTAGAAAAACCTTTACCCTTATTGATTATTTTTTAAGGGAAATTAATGACCTTAATGTAAATTAGCATTTTGCCAGGGCTGAAGTGTGTGGGTATTAAGAATGAATGCACGCACACGTTCGCTGTCATTTACCACCATTGCTGACTTCTTCTAAAGTGCGGCCCATAAAAAAAGCAACGTGTTACCCGGCCTGCGAATCGTTATAGATCCCTTGAAAATTTAAGCGCGGGTTTATACGTTAAGGGCCGCATTCGCGGCCCTTCTGCTTTTTAGATCACAACACGGTTAGAACGCCTGCCAGTCCTTTTCGGAACCGCGCGGCGCTGCCGGTTTGCCTGGTATCACCGCTGGCGAAACCTGAGTGCGCAGAGGTGCGATATTCACTTCTGAATCCCGCAGCACAAAGACCCGAATACTTTCGATCAGGATGCGCGCCTGTTCTTTTAGCGAGCCACTTGCAGCCGAGGATTCCTCAACCAAAGAGGCGTTCTGCTGCGTCGTGGTATCAATCTGGCCCATTGTGATGTTGATCTGGGTGATACCCTCGCTCTGTTCGTGGCTGGCACGCGCAATTTCATCCACTAAGGTATGGACGCTTGAGACCGTATCAACGATCTCCTGCATACCGTTATCGGCCTGTGAAACCAGCCCACGACCATCGGCAATTTTGCTGACGGAGGCGCTGATGATGTCGCGGATTTCTTTGGCTGAAGCCGAGCTTCTTTGCGCCAGCGTTCTGACCTCTCCGGCCACGACGGCAAATCCACGCCCCTGTTCCCCTGCCCTGGCGGCCTCAACGGCTGCGTTCAACGCCAGAATATTGGTCTGGAAAGCGATGCCTTCAATAACGGCAATGATATCGCCCATCTTTTCAGCACCTTTATGAATCTCTTCCATGGCCGCTGAAACGTCATGCATACGATCGCTGTTGATTTTGACAACCTGTCCAGTTTCCGTGAACAACTCATTAACACGACGGACGTTGTCAGCCGTACTCTTGATGGTGGACGTTAACTGCTCAAGCGTCGCAGCCGTTTCGACCACGCCAGCCGCCTGTTCTTCTGTACGAGAAGCCAGATCCTGGTTACCCGCATCAATTTGATCCGCCGCAACAGAGATACTTTCTGCTCCGTGTCTTACCTGAAGGACCGTTGATCCCAGCTCAGACACCATCTCTTTCAGTGCGCTCATCAGCTGACCCAGCTCATCCGTTGAGTGAACCTTAACGTCTGTCGTCAGATCACCCTGCGCTGCCCGGCTGGCTACCGTCACGGCTTCCTTCAGCGGGCGCGTAATACTGCGAGTGATATACCAGGCGATTAACGATCCCAATACAATTCCGAAGAGAACTGACAACACAATCACCAGCTCGGTGAGATTCGACGCTTTCTTAATACTGTCGTGGGTGTCGTTGATAATCTGGTTTTGCAGTTCAAGAAGCGAGCGCAGAGTCTTGTTATATTCCTGCGTAACGGGCATAAATCGGGTAGATATGAATTCACTCATATTTTCATATTTTCCCTGCTCTGCCATCTCTAGCCCCTCTTTACGCAGGACAAGATATTTCGCTCGCGTCTCCTGAATGGCGCTGAAAAAAGCTTTCCCTTTTTCAAATCGCAAAAGCGGCTTGAGGGTGGATTGCACTTCCGAGGTTCTTGCAGTGTCGTTTTTAATATTATTGAGAATTTGCTCTCGCAATTTCGGGTCCTGCGTTGCCATCGCGGCGATGGTATTTCCGCTATTTCGGTCAACCAGGTTAATCCATTCTTGTACCAGTCGTTCCTTCTGTAAATCCTGATAGATCATAGTATTAACGCTAGTGCTGTTCGACTGCGTTAATTGCCATGAAATCATCCCCATGATGAGCATCATAAATAATACAAGAAAAAAACCTACACTCAGGCGGGTTCCAACACGCATGTTGCTAATTTTCATAACTCTCCCTTTTATAATAACTCTAATGATCATCCTGGAAATTAAGAGGTACGCTTAATGTCGACAAATCATTAGAAAGCCTTACGTTAATATCGGAGGAAATAGGTTTTTCTTCAGCACTAAATCAAAATCGGCTGAAATTAACAAAATAAACGTCGAGGCTATAGAGACTAAATCTCTGGCCTGCGCAGGGATAATGGAATTTTCGCGTAGCCTTGAAGGGATCACACGAAGAGATCACTAAAGATAAGGGTGTTTGGACATATTATCGTCACGAATAGATTATTTCAGGCGTGACACCACGAAGCACTGCGCCGGACAGCACTTAACGAGTCTGAGGTGTCGGCGTAAAAACGTGAAAGCGTGTTTAGAAAAGGGAGATCAGCAACGCGACGGGGAAACTCATAGGCCAGGTAGAACCGACCAGGACAGCGCTCAGAAAACGAATCCGCTTACGGTCTTTAGACAAAAACCAGGTGATGAGCGCGCACAGTGCCGCCATGACTCCGTAAAAGACCAACATTTTTTGATACAACGTCATTTTGTGCACCTTATCTAAAATAACCGCGCGCAATATGCGTTATATGTTGATACAGATCAAGTTTTAATGTTAAAGATTATCCCCTATAACTTTATGGATAATAACAATAGAGTAATTTGCATTACATCTTCCGGGTGTTTATTTCCCCCTTACGGCATGAACCCAAACGCTTCTCAGCGAACCCGACAATCAGGAAGGGTGTTTGTACCGTCATTTAAAGAAGGAATGGCTCCCCCTCTTTCTACCCCTTTAAAGTTGTATAATAAGTGCATCTTTTGCAAAGTGGCTTCGTCAGGGTCATGCTGTAATAGTCCCAGGATCTAGAGGGAGTTAATATGCTACGCATTCCGCAGAGTTGTATTCATACCCGTTCCACACCGTTCTGGAACAAAGACACCGCCCCTGCTGGCATTTTCCAGCGCCATCTTGATCAAGGTACGCGTCCGGGCGTTTATCCCCGTTTATCAGTGAGCAAGGGCGCGGTGCGTTATCTGGGCTACGCTGACGACGTTACCCCAAACCCTGACAGCGAACTCATCATTGAAGCCGGTCACTTCGGTGTCTTTCCCCCCGAGAAATGGCATCACATTGAATTGATGAGTGACGATACCGTCTTCAGCGTCGATTTTTTTGTCGAACCCGAGGTTTTGAAATCTCTTTGAACTTCTGAACGCTTATAAGGAAACACCTATGCTTCGTATTCCTGAAAATTTTGTCCACACCCGCGCGACGCCCTTCTGGAATAAAGATTCTGCGCCAAATGCCCTTTTCACCCATCACAACACGAAAGCAGGCGTTTATGGCCGCCTGTCGGTGATGCAGGGTGCGGTGAAATATTTCGGCTTTCCGGATGCCGACGCAACCGAACCCGATCTGGAACTCGTCATTGAAGCGGGTTCATTTGGTATTTCGCCGCCAGAAAAATGGCACCGCATTGAGCTTCTGACCGACGATACCTGCTTCAGTATTGATTTCTTCGCCGACCCGCAGGCAAACCTTCAAGGCGCAGGGCTGGGTAAAGTCGTAAACACACATAAGGGGTAACACTATGGGCAAAGCAACGTATACCGTCACCGTCACCAATAACAGCAACGGCGTATCGGTGGATTATGAGACGCAAGCCCCGATGGAGCTTTTGATTCCGGATGTCGCAGCAGACGTGGTGAAGGATTTAGTGAATACCGTTCGCGGTTACGACACTGAAAACGAGCACGACGTGTGCGGTTGGTAGGAGAATCGCCGGATGACATAACATCATCCGGCGCATGCTAAATCTTTCACAACCCTTAACAACATCATCAGTATTCCGCTTGCAACAATCTTATCCAAAACCCTTGCAGTGCGAATTCATCTCTCTTTGGCCTTTGGGTATCTATTTCTGTTAAGGCTACTTCTGTCACTAGAGTTGATTATTACTTGCTGTCGATTATACGGATTGCAGTACACAATCTATCACAATGAAAATCTGTATAAATAAACAGCAACTTAAACGTCAGTCTCGATCAGGCTTTAAGATAGTGCTATAGTCGTTCCCTTTAAAATTTTACTGATTTTGTTCAGATTACCTCACGGGACAACGGGGTCACACGATGCTGTTTAGCTCATCGATATTCATATTTATATTTTTACCTATCTCTTTTATGGGGTATTTTTTCCTTAATAATCGCAGGCTAATTTCTGCAGGAAAGTGCTGGCTTGTTGCATGTAGTCTTTTTTTCTATGGTTACTGGGATGTCAGTTATCTCCCACTACTTCTTGGCTCAATTTTCTTTAATTTTATGATTGGTGGTGCTGTTTCTCCATTCACAAAGGGTATTCGCCTTGGTATCTCGAGAGGTACACTGTTAGGTATTGCCATTAGTATTAACCTGGCTTTCCTGGGTTATTATAAGTATACAAACTTTTTCATTGAAAATATAAATAGTCTAACAGAGATAGAATTAACCTTTAGAAACATCATACTTCCTCTTGGAATTAGTTTCTATACTTTTACGCAGATTGCTTTCCTCGTTGATAGCTATCGTGGACAAGTCCAGGAGTACGATTTTATAAACTATGCTCTTTTCGTAACTTTCTTCCCACACCTAATTGCTGGACCTATACTTCACCACAAAGAAATGATGACTCAGTTCAGGTCAAAATGGACCTGGGCCATTCGTTATAAAAACGTATTTATGGGTTTATTCATCTTTAGTATTGGATTATTTAAGAAAGTTATCATTGCTGATAATTTCGCAATCTATGCAGATGCTGGTTTTGCTCCCGGTGCACAGCATGATTTTGTTAGTTCATGGGTCACGAGTTTATCATATACGTTTCAACTTTATTTCGACTTCAGCGGCTACTGCGATATGGCTATTGGCGCAGCACTTCTCTTTAACATATGGCTGCCCCTAAACTTCAATTCGCCCTATAAATCCCTTGATATACAGGATTTCTGGAGGAGGTGGCATATTACTCTCGGACGTTATCTCCGTGACTATATATACATACCGCTAGGTGGTAACCGCTGTTCTAATGTGCGTGTGCATATAAATCTTTTTGTGACGTTTGTTCTGGGCGGTCTCTGGCATGGAGCAAGTTGGATGTTTGTTATTTGGGGAGCATTGCACGGAGGTGCTTTAGTTATTCACCGCTGTTGGAAAAAACTTGGGTGCAATATGCCCTCACCCTTAGCCTGGCTGATAACATTCATTTTTGTGAACATCACATGGGTGTTTTTCCGTGCTCACTCTCTTGGTGATGCAAAGAAAATACTGTCCGGAATGATTGATTTTGGCTCGTTAAACGCAATGACAATGATACAAGCGCCTACAACGATGATCGAATGGAGCGGGACACTCGGTGATACGCTTGCGAATTATCTACCTGTACCTGTTGTAGAAAACTTTATCTGTCTGATACTTATATCATTTGCTTTCATTATGACTTCCTTTAAAAATGCCTACGAGTTAACAATTATCAAAGGTTCATATGTTGCAAAAACGATTTGGATGACAGTTCTTTTTATCATTGCAATGTTTGCGACTATCCAATCCACAAGCACAGTATTCCTGTACTTTAACTTCTGAGGAAAACGATGAAAAAGTACATTAACATTTTTTTACTTGCATCGTTTATAGGCTTGTCTATAGCACCTATTGTCAACATTTCAAATGACATTAGAGGCCCTAAAGACTTGAGTCAACAAGGCATATCATGGTTCAATCGGTCTAATTTATTCAATATGGATTTTACTCTTCCGTACCTTGGATATATCTATTACAGGCTTGGCCTTTCCATCTCTCCTGAGAATACAATGATTGGAAAAGATGGATGGTTGTTTCTTGGCGACCGCCATGCCTATGTAATTTCAGAATTAAGAGGCCAAAAACCTTTTAAACGCAAAAAAATAGAGGGGTTCGCAAACGCAAGGAGTCGCTGGGACCAGATGATTAAGGAACAAGGTGGCATTGGATATTTTGTTAGCGTAGCGCCGAATTCGCACACTATTTATCGCGAAATGATGCCTGAGTGGGCCGCAAAAGCCAATACAAGTCCAAATATCAATTACCTGTTACATCAAGCAAAAGATGATAAAACACTTGCCGACCTCAGTGAGTTAATTATCTCGCATAAGAACTCTTCACCGACTCCTCTGTATTATAAGACTGATACACACTGGAATGAATTAGGTGCATGGTATGGCTATCAGGCATTAAAGAATAAAATTAGCATGGCAGATCCGTCTTTAAAGTGGGTGGAGTATAGCAACATACACTTTAACTATAATGAGAGAAATGGTGGTGACTTAAGTCGTTTCTTACGAATTTCTCCTTTTATTAAAGATACTGAAGTTGCAGTTGAAATAAAGCCGAACTCAAAGCTGCATATTACTGACTGGGTAGGTAAAACTATCAGGGATAGTGACCTCTCTGACCGTCAAGAGAATATGACGCATGAGCTGATCATAAATTCCTCGAACGCGCTTAATAATAAAAAAGTACTATGGTTAAGAGATTCTTTTGGCATGGCACTTTATCCTTATATGAATGCAACATTCTCTACAATTATGCAAAAACACTACAAGGAAGTCTTAGAAGACCCCTGCCAGCTTAAGAGAGTGATTCGTGAATTCAAGCCAGATTTAGTTATAGTAACAGTGGTAGAGCGAAACTCGCTATCAACGTTCTTCGGTAATTATCCCGAAAAGAATAGCGTGGTTTTAGAGCAAAAACAGTTGTCCTGTAAAGGGTAAACGGCACTATCAATACTCTTTATATCTACTTAAGGTGGCTTCAATAAGTCAACATTGCAGCCACCTAAAACGTCTAGTGTTTGATCATCACGTGACGGACAACGGTATAATCTTCAAGGCCATACACCGACATATCCTTGCCATACCCCGAGAGTTTCATCCCGCCGTGCGGCATTTCGCTGACCAGCATAAAATGGGTATTCACCCAGGTGCAGCCGTATTGCAGACGAGCACTCATGCGATGCGCGCGCCCGACATCCTGAGTCCAGACTGACGACGCCAGCCCATATTGCGAGTCATTCGCCCAGTCCAAAACCTGCTCTTCATCGTCGAACTCGGTCATGCTCACTACCGGACCGAATACTTCACGCTGAACAATCGCATCTTCCTGTTTCGCTCCGGCCAATAGCGTTGGCTCGAAGAAATACCCCCCGCCCTCGACTTTATTGCCACCCGTCACCACGTGGACGTGACCTAGCGCTTTCGCCTCATCAACGGCTTTACAGACGCGCTCCAGGTGCGCTGCTGAGCTTAACGGCCCCAGTTCGGTCGACTCATCCTCTGGCGCACCGGTTTTCAGTGTGGCCACCGCAGCGCCCAGTTTTGCGACTAACTGCGGATAAATGCCTTTCTGCGCGTAAATACGACATGCGGCGGTGCAATCCTGGCCCGCGTTGTAAAAGCCAAAGGTGCGAACGCCATCGACCACGGCATCGATGTCCGCATCATCAAACACGATCACTGGTGCTTTGCCGCCCAGCTCCATATGCGTGCGTTTGATGGAAGACGCCGTGTGGTTGATGATGTGTTCCCCGGTGGTAATCGAGCCGGTCAGCGAAACCATGCGCACTTTTTCATGCCCGGTGAGCGGATCACCAACGGTTTTACCGCGTCCGAACAGCACGTTTAACACGCCTGCCGGGAAAATGTCTTTGGCCAGTTCCGCCAGTTTCAACGCAGTCAGCGGCGTGATTTCAGAGGGCTTGATGACGACACAGTTGCCCGCCGCAAGCGCCGGGGCCAGTTTCCACGCGGCCATCATCAGCGGATAGTTCCAGGGGGCGATAGAGGCCACCACCCCCACCGGATCGCGACGAATCATCGAGGTATGCCCTTCCAGATATTCCCCCGCTGCCAGTCCGTTCAGACAACGCGCGGCACCCGCGAAGAAACGGAATACATCCACCACGGCTGGGATTTCATCACTGATGACACAGTGCAGCGGCTTACCGCAATTCTGCGACTCCAGACGCGCAAAGGTTTCGGCATGTTCTTCAATCACGTCAGCAAGCTTCAAAAGGCATTCAGCACGCGCCTTAGGCGTTGTGTACCCCCATTCGGAAAAGGCACGATCGGCAGCCCTGACGGCGGCATCAACCTGAGCCGCAGACGCCTCGGCGATCTCCAGCAGCACTTCGCCCGTGGCAGGATTATAGACAGGCTGTTTTTCGCCTTCTCCATTGACCAGTTCACCATTAATCAGCAGTTGATTTTGCATAGTCTTGTCCTGTTGAAATCGAAGTTATTTTCCGCTCTCGGCGACATTTTCGCCGTCGCGGGTTAGCCACCAGGCTCCCAAAATTGGAATGGTTGTCACCAGCATGACCAAAAGCGCAACCACATTGGTGACGGGCACATCGCGCGGGCGGCTGAGTTGATTTAGCAGCCACAGCGGCAGCGTGCGTTCGTGTCCCGCCGTAAAGGTCGTGACGATAATTTCATCGAACGACAGCGCAAAGGCCAGCATGCCCCCGGCCAGCAGCGCCGAGCCCAAATTGGGCATCACCACGTAGCGAAAGGTTTGCCAGCCGTCCGCGCCCAAGTCCATTGACGCTTCCACCAGGCTCCAGGAGGTGCGCCGGAAACGTGCAATCACGTTGTTGAATACCACCACCACACAGAAGGTGGCATGACCGGTGACAATGGTGAAAAATCCAGGCTCCAGATTGATGGTTTTAAATGCCGTCAACAACGCCAGCCCGGTGATAATCCCCGGCAGCGCAATCGGCAATAACAGCAGCAGCGAGATGGCGTTTTTACCGAAAAACTCACTGCGCCACAGTGCTGCCGCCGCCAGCGTACCCAGCACCAGCGCAATGGCCGTAGATAACGCCGCAATTTGAAGTGACAACGTCACCGATTCAATGATATCTCCCCGCGATGCCGCCACGCTAAACCATTTCAACGTCAACCCTTTTGGCGGGAAGCTGAACGCGGCATCTTCGGTGTTGAAAGCATAGATGGCTATAATCAGCAGCGGAAAGTGCAAAAAGATCACTCCGCCCCAGGTGGCTATTTTCAGGAACAATGGCGCGCGTTCAGAGTGCATCGAATGCTCCCAGACGTTTCACAAACGCCAGATACAGTGAGATAAGGACAATCGGCACTAAGGTGAACGCGGCCGCCATGGGCATATTGCCAATCGCGCCCTGCTGGGAATAAACCATGTTGCCGATGAAGTACCCCGGTGGGCCAACGAGTTGCGGAACGATAAAATCGCCGAGGGTCAGCGAGAAGGTAAAAATCGAGCCCGCAGCAATACCCGGGATTGCGAGAGGCAGAACCACATAACGGAAAGTCTGACGGGGCCGCGCGCCCAGATCGGCGGAGGCTTGCAAGAGCGAGGGCGGCAAACGCTCCAGCGCCGCTTGCACCGGCAGGATCATAAATGGCAGCCAGATATAGACGAACACCAGAAATCGCCCAAGTCCGGATGTTGAAAGGGTGTTTCCGCCAATGGCTGGCAGCGTCAGCACTGACATCAGTACCGGCTCGAGTCCCATATACCCAAGGAACCACTGCGCGACGCCATCTTTTGCCAGCAGCAATGTCCACGCATAGGCTTTCACGATATAACTCGCCCACATCGGCAGCATGACGGCGATATAAAAAAACGCTTTCCATTTTCCGCGAGTGTAACGCGCCATGTACCACGCCATCGGGAACGCCAGAATCGCGCTGGCAATCGTGACGGCAATCGCCATCAGCAAGGTACGCAGAATAATGTCGTAGTTGGCGGGGTTAAAAAGCGCCAGAATATTTGCAAAGGTGAGATCCGGCGTCACCGACATGGTGAAATCGTCGAAGGTATAAAATCCCTGCCACAACAGCGTCAGCAACGATCCCATATACACGATGCCGAACCACATCAGCGGACCAAGCAGCAGTAAAAACAGGCCGAGCGACGGTTTGCGCCACAGCAGCGCGGTCATGTGGCTAACGGGACCGCGAGAAGAGCGGAGGTGCGATGCGCTCATATCCATCTCACCGTTCCTCTTGCAGCGGCACCATCGCCTCACGCGACCAGGATGCCTGCACCGGTTGGCCAGGCTCAAAACCTGAAGGCAAATCAGCCCCGCTCAAGTTTGCCTGACTCACCAGCAGTTTTGCACCATCCGACAGGCGCAGCTCAAAACGGGTTGCCGCCCCCTGATACTGCACCGCCTGCACGATGCCCTGAACCTGAACTTCGCCGCTCTCATTCAGGCGAATATGTTCCGGGCGCAGCGAGTACATGCCGTCCATGCCGCAAATCTGGCGCGCAACCGCGCTATCAAAAACATTAGAAGTGCCAACGAAACTGGCAACAAACGGCGTGCGCGGACGCATATACAGTTCACGTGGGGTATCGACCTGTTCAATGCGCCCGTTATTGAACACGGCAACGCGATCGGACATCGACAGCGCTTCGCCCTGATCGTGGGTCACGAAGATAAAGGTGATCCCCAGCTCCTGCTGCAGTTTCTTCAGCTCAAATTGCATTTGCTCGCGCAGTTTCAAATCCAGCGCGCCGAGCGGTTCATCAAGCAAAAGCACGCGGGGTTCATTCACCAGCGCACGCGCAATCGCCACGCGCTGACGCTGGCCGCCAGAGAGTTGAGAGGGTTTGCGTTTTTCGGCAAAGCCTAAACCGACCTTTTCAAGCGCCTCGCGAGCCTGAACCTGACGCTGCTTTTTATCGACGCCTTTCACCATCAAGCCATAAGCGACGTTTTCGATTATCGACATATGCGGGAATAGCGCGTAATCCTGAAACACCGTGTTCACGTCACGTTCCCACGGCGGGAGTTCGCTTGCCTCTTTGCCAAAGATTTTGATCGCCCCGCCGCTGAGCTGTTCAAAACCGGCAATCAGCCGCAAGCAGGTGGTTTTGCCGGAGCCCGAAGGCCCCAGCATAGAAAAGAACTCGCCGTCACGAATGCCGATGGTGACACCGTCCACCGCCCGCACATCACCGTAAAAACGGGACACATCGCTAAACTCTACTGCGTACGTCATGTTCTGCTCCTGGGCGATTAACGGCCACCCATAATGGCGATGTAATCTTGCGTCCAGCGGCTGTACGGAACGAATTTTCCGCCTTCCGCGATCGGCGTTTTCCAGAACATGATTTTGTCGAAATAGTTATAACCGTTGGTTTCGCAGCCTTTATCACCCAGCAATGTGCTGGCCTTACAGCCTTCGGCCACAACAGGTAGAGACCCAAACCATGCGGCCAGATCACCCTGCAATTTTGGCGTGAGCGACCAGTTCATCCACTTGTAGGCGCACATCGGATGTTTAGCCTGCGCGTGTAGCATAGTGGTGTCCGCCCAGCCGGTGACGCCCTCTTTCGGAAAAACGGTCGCCACGGGCTGATTGTCCGCTTTCAGGGCGTTGGCCTGATACGGCCACGCGCTCGACGCCACAACACCCTCGTTTTTGAAGTCGCTCATCTGTACGGTGGTGTCGTGCCAGTAGCGGTGAATCAGCGCGTGCTGATCGCGCAGCACTTTCAGTACCGCCGTGTATTGTGCTTCGGTGAGCTGGTAGGGGTCAGTAATGCCTAATTCTGGCTGCGTCGCTTTCACAAACAGCGCCGCATCGGCGATGTAAATCGGCCCGTCATACGCCTGCACGCGCCCTTTGTTGGACTTTCCGTCCGGGAGATTTTGCTCTTTAAAGACAACAGCCCAGCTATCAGGCGGTGTCGGGAAGGTTTTGGTGTTGTACATCAGCAGATTCGGGCCCCACTGATACGGCGTGCCGTAGACTTTCCCGTCGACGTTAAACCATTCACCTTTGACGATGCGTGGATCGAGCGTTTTCCAGTTGGGGATCAAATCGGGATTAATCGGCTGAACGCGTTTACCCATTATCAGGCGCAAGGAGGCGTCGCCGGAGGCCGTGACCAGGTCATAACCGCCCTTTGCCATCAGACTGACCATTTCATCGGAGGTCGCGGCCGTTTTCACGTTCACCGCACAACCGGTCTCTTTTTCGAACTGCGTGACCCAGTCGTAGTTTTTATCCGTCTGGCCGCGTTCGATGTACCCCGGCCAGGCGATAATATCCAGTCTTCCTTCGCCTTTGCCGATTTCTTTCGGCGGCTCTGCGGCTTGCGCGGTCATAATGGTCATGCCGAGCGCGCACAGGCTGCTGCGGGCAAATTTTTTGCTCATTCGTATTACTCCTGTCGCAATGAAAATTTGGCGGCAGCCGTGCCGTAAAATTATCTCCCTTCATAAACGTAGACCGCGCCAATGCGCTGCACCCGCAGGCCTTGGGAAATTTCATCAGGTTGTGACCGAGGGCGCATTCCCTGTTAACTGGATTATAGACAAGGAGTTAGCGGCGGGTGACGGTATGCAGATTTCCTATGACAGACGCTGGGAATAAACCCAACGCCTGCCACAGGATAAGAATTGTTTATTTCAGCGGGGAGGTTAAGAAATACGATCTGGGGGTTATTTCAGCATGCCGTGAATTAAGTGTGCCATCTGGATGACGGCGTGTTCTTCGCGCTCGCCCCATTCCCAGGACGTATTAAAACGGAAAAAGGGTGTCCAGGTATCTGAGGTTGAGAACATTTTGCCCGGGGCAATGCTGATATGGTGCGCCAGCGCCTGCTCGCTTAATTTTCCCGCGTCTAATGGCGCAGGCAATTCCAGCCACAAAAAATAGCCGCTGTCGTTGTGATGAATTTTGACGTCGGCAGGCATATGGCGCAAAAGCGATTGCCACGCCTGTTGTTTGCGCTCGGCAAGCGTGCGCCGCAGGCGACGGAGATGAGCGTCGTAACGTTTGGTGGCAAGATAATCCACCAGTGCAAGCTGCATCGGCGAACTGGTCGAAAGCGTACTCATCAGTTGCAACTGCTGAATGCGACGCGCATGTTTCCCTGCCGCCACCCAGCCGATACGAAATCCCGCCACCAGGCATTTGGAGAACGACGAACAGTGCAGCGTCATATCATGGCGATCCCACGCCTTCGCGGGCAGCGGTTTTTCACGGCCAAAGTAGAGTTCGCTGTAAACGTCATCCTCAATCAGCGTAACGTTGTGCTTCGTTAGCAGCTCAACAAGCTGGGATTTTTTCTGCGCACTGAGCGTGAAGCCGAGCGGATTTTGACAGTTCGTCATCAGCCAGCAGGCCTTTACGGGATAATCGTTTAGCGCCTGTTCCAGCGCGTTGAGATCAATTCCCTCACGCACGTCAGTGGCAATCGACAGCGCTTTCAGCTTGAGGCGTTCAAGCGCCTGAAGCGCGCCATAGAAACAGGGGTTTTCAACGATCACCCAGTCGCCCGGCTCAGTCACGGCTTGCAAACTCAGATTGAGCGCTTCCAGCGCCCCGGCGGTGATGACGATCTCTTCAGGGGAAATATTCATGCCCTGCTGGGCATATCGGCGCGCAATGGCATGGCGCAGATCGACATTGCCCGGCGGCAGATTTTCAATCACGCTCATTGCCGTCGCGGTTTTGCTGACGTTGGCAAGCGATCGATTGAGCTGCTGAAGCGGAAAAAGCCTAGGCTCGGGAAAGGCAGAAGCAAAGGGTAAAACGGAAGGGTCGCGACTGGCCTGAAGGACATCAAAAATATAGGTGTTGATGTCAACGACTTCATCGCGCATCACCTGCGCCGGAGGCGCAGGCTGCTGCTTAACGGGCCGCGGGGCAACGTAGTACCCCGACTGCGGGCGAGCAACGATTCGCCCCTGGCTTTCCAGCGTTTGATACGCATGACCCACGGTCATGAAACTCATGCCGCTGCTGGCAACTTGCTCACGCAACGACGGTAGTTTGTCTCCCGGCAACCACACGCCAAGTTCGATTTGCGAAATGATTTGCTGCGCCAGGCGCTGGTATTTTTTCATCGGTCTCTCCTCGCTGCACACCATAGTATATCAGCAGGAGAAAAAAGGCAGATTTTATGAACTGTTATAGTTATCTACAGACGGTTCTGAAACGACTTCATGATCGAATACGTTAAGCGTTTTATTACTTGCGATAATCCAGTGACGGTTGTTGGATATGCATCGCCGCAGCTAAATGATCCAACGTCACCATAGACGATTTGCAGAAAATGCATTTCGCGCCATGTGGATTTTTTTCTGACACATCAAAAATTGACGTGCGGTATTGGGAGCCGTGACAGCACGGGCAACGGAAATGGATATAAGAAATCATATGATTCTCCTGTACGTAAAAACGTAAATAGCTAATGGGCCTTTATGGCAATAGAGGTCTGAGACAAAACTAATCAGAGTGTAGGAGAAAGACCCAAGAGGCTGCGGAGAGGCACAACGTGATGAGAAATGCTTAGATGCTACGTCAGATATTTTTTTGGAATTCAAACCGAAGGAACATTAACGCACGTTGCAGAAAAGAACGCAACCCATTTTATGCATAAACGTCATAAAAAGGATTTTTTTATATTCCATGAGTCAGTCCCCCTTGCCCTATTTACCACACGAGGACTATATCAGATTAGTAAAGATTCTCACTTTCGCAAACTGTTATACCTAAATATCGCTTTTCTGACTCTGACAGTTCCCTTTTGCGCCCTATACCATAACAGCACACCGATTGACATTGAGGCTGTGCATGTTTGGTTTAGATGCTTTTCATTTAGCGCGGATACAATTTGCTTTTACCGTGTCGTTTCACATTATTTTTCCGGCGATCACCATTGGTCTCGCCAGCTATCTGGCCGTCCTGGAAGGTCTTTGGCTAAAAACCAAAAATCCGGTATGGCGATCGCTTTATCACTTCTGGTCAAAAGTGTTCGCCGTCAACTTTGGCATGGGCGTGGTTTCCGGGCTGGTGATGGCCTATCAGTTCGGCACAAACTGGAGCGGATTTTCACAGTTCGCAGGCAGTATTACCGGCCCGCTGCTCACTTATGAAGTGTTGACCGCATTCTTCCTCGAAGCGGGATTCCTGGGCGTGATGCTCTTCGGCTGGAACAAAGTCGGTCCGGGTCTGCATTTCTTCTCAACCTGCATGGTTGCGCTAGGGACGATCATTTCTACCTTCTGGATCCTGGCGTCGAATAGCTGGATGCAAACGCCGCAGGGCTATGAAATCGTCAACGGCGTCGTCGTGCCGGTGGACTGGTTTGCCGTGGTGTTCAACCCCTCGTTCCCCTATCGGCTGCTGCACATGTCCATCGCGGCATTCTTGAGCAGTGCGCTGTTTGTCGGCGCATCGGGAGCCTGGCATTTGTTACGCGGTAACAACACGCCCGCGATTCGTCATATGTTTTCGATGGCGCTATGGATGACGCTGATTGTCGCGCCAATCCAGGCGATGGTCGGCGATATGCACGGCCTGAATACGCTAAAACACCAGCCTGCCAAAATTGCAGCTATCGAAGGCCACTGGGAAAATCCCCCCGGCGAGCCCACGCCGCTGCTGCTGTTTGGCTGGCCGGATATGGAACAGGAACGGACTCGCTATGGCCTGGAAATCCCCGCGCTCGGCAGCCTGATTCTGACGCACAGCCTGGACAAGCAAGTTCCGGCGCTTAAGGATTTCCCAAAAGAAGATCGCCCAAATTCCACTATCGTTTTCTGGTCGTTCCGCATCATGGCGGGACTCGGGATGTTGATGCTGTTGCTGGGCGCTGTCGCGTTGTGGCTGCGGTATAAACAGCGCGTTTATACCTCTCGTCCGTTCCTGTGGTTTGCCCTGCTGATGGGGCCGTCTGGTCTTATCGCGATTCTGGCGGGCTGGGTGACGACCGAAGTGGGACGCCAACCATGGGTCGTTTACGGATTGCAACGCACCAAAGACGCGGTCTCTGCACACGGCGATTTGCATATGAGCGTGAGCCTGCTGGCCTTTTTCGTGGTGTACACGTCGGTGTTCGGCGTGGGTTACAGCTATATGGTGCGTCTTATCAAAAAAGGGCCGCAGGAAGACGAAACATTTGCCACGGAACATGATGGCCGTCCCGCACGTCCGTTGTCTGCCGCCAGTACAGAATTTGTCACTAAGGAGAAACCATAATGGGGATCGACCTTTCCGTTATTTGGTTCGTAATCATCGTATTCGCCACGCTGATGTATATCGTGATGGACGGTTTCGATTTGGGGATCGGTATTCTGTTCCCTACGACGCAGGACGCGGAGGACCGCGACGTGATGGTTAATAGCGTCGCGCCTGTGTGGGACGGGAACGAAACCTGGCTGGTGCTCGGCGGCGCAGCGCTGTTCGGCGCGTTTCCGCTGGCGTATGCGGTGATTATCGACGCCCTCACCATTCCGCTTACCCTGATGCTGATCGGCCTGATATTCCGTGGCGTGGCCTTCGAGTTTCGCTTTAAAGCCACGCCCGCCCATCGACCATTCTGGGATAAAGCCTTTATTGGCGGCTCAATACTTGCCACGTTTAGCCAAGGCGTCGTGGTCGGCGCGGTGATTAATGGATTTTCTGTCACTGGACGCGCCTATAGCGGTGGGCCGTTCGACTGGCTGACGCTGTTCAACCTGTTCTGCGGCGTCGGGTTGACGGTTGCTTACGCTCTTTTGGGTGCCACATGGCTGGTGATGAAAAGTGAAAAGCCGCTGCAGGCCAGCATGCGCCGAGTGTCAAAACAGCTGCTGCTGGGGCTTTTAGCGATCATCGCGGTCATCAGCCTGTGGACACCGATGGCTCATCAGAGTATTGCCGATCGCTGGTTTAGCGTGCCGAACCTTTACTTCTTGATGCCGGTTCCGCTGCTGGTGCTCGTTCTGAGCGGCGGATTATGGAAAACCCTGAATAACGCGAACAGCCACAATACGCCGTTTGTACTAACATTAGGGCTGATTTTCCTCGGGTTCAGCGGGCTGGGTATCAGCATATGGCCGTATATCATTCCGCCGTCGATAACGTTGTGGCAAGCCGCTGCGCCACCGCAGAGTCAGGGTTTTATGCTGGTCGGCGCGCTACTGATTATACCTATCATCCTGGTCTATACATTCTGGAGCTATTACGTGTTCCGCGGCAAAGTCCAACATGGGGAGGGTTATCACTGATGCAACAACCTGTCTGGAAACGCCTGATGTGGCTGGTCATTATCTGGGGCGGTAGCGTGCTGGCTCTGGCGGCGGTGGGTATGGTCTTCCGCGTGCTAATGACTGCCGCCGGTTTTAAATCACATTAATCTCCACTGTGCCGGGTAGCATGACGTCTGCCCGGCCCCCCCCTCGCACTTTCAGATAAACACCCAAGACAACCTACGCGCTATCGTTAAAAATATTCACAGTAATGATATTTGAGAAGAAACATGAAAAAGCTCGTTGCGGTAGGTCTGTTTTCGCTGGCACTGACTGGCTGTGTGAATCCCGGTAAAACCTCTGTTCAGCCGGAACAACTTCAGGGTCACAGATTTGTACTGGAGAGTGTTAATGGTGTTGCGGTGAAGCCCAGCGCAGTACCGCCAGAAATGAGTATTGGCGATAAAATGGCGATTTCAGGTGTGATGTGCAACCGCTTTAACGGTGACGGGAAACTGTCGGAAGGCGAACTAAAAGTCAAAACGTTAGCGATGACGCGTAAACTATGTGCCGATCCTACGCTCAATGAACTCGACAGTACGATCGGCAATATGCTGCGCAAAGGCGCGCAGGTTGATCTCACGGAAGATCAGTTAACGCTGGCAACCGCAGAACAGACGTTGATGTTCAAACGCGCTGATTAATCAGTACGTTCCGCAAGTACCTACGGCAAGCGATTGTTCACTGCAGCGTTTGCCGTTGGGTAACGCGCACATGCCAATGGCGGAACCATCAAGCTGACGAGCCACGGATAACGCCCCCCCCACCATGGCACAACTCGCCTGTCCGGAGCTGGACAACGCTGCTTTCATGCCCGGCGTAACATGTGCTGCTGTCGCCTGTTGAACCGGCTCATTGCTGCATGCAGACAGCAACAACGCCGCACACCCTACCCAAAACGCTGCGCGCATTCTCTCTTCCCCATTTAAATTGCGAAACCTATGCATCATAGGCATCACACGCCGCGCCGTCGAGAGCGACAGTATGCATTTATGCACTTCTGAAACATTTTCTGTCACTTTTTATGACATAAGTTTGATCTGCTCAATGCTGCGGTGAATAACAAGGACACAAAAGCGAAAATCGCAAATGCTGACCTTTGCTAAAATAAGGGAATAATTATCAGGACTCGTCGCCGTTTCACGGATCCCTCTTTTTTTGCGCAATGTAAGGGTGTCACATGATCACTATTGACGGTAATGGCGCGGCCGCGTCCGTCGCGTTTCGCACCAGTGAAGTTATCGCCATTTACCCTATTACACCGAGTTCGACGATGGCCGAACAGGCAGATGCCTGGGCGGGCAACGGGCTCAAAAACGTCTGGGGCGATGTCCCTCGCGTCGTCGAGATGCAATCAGAAGCGGGCGCTATCGGCGCTGTACACGGCGCGTTGCAAACCGGTGCGCTGTCTACGTCGTTTACCTCCTCCCAGGGTTTACTGTTGATGATCCCCACGCTGTATAAGCTGGCAGGACAGTTAACCCCGTTTGTTTTACACGTCGCCGCTCGTACCGTGGCGACCCATGCCCTGTCGATTTTTGGCGATCACTCTGATGTGATGGCCATCCGTCAGACGGGTTGCGCGATGCTTTGCGCCAGTAACGTGCAGGAAGCGCAGGACTTTGCGTTGATTTCTCACGTGGCGACGCTTAAGAGCCGCGTGCCCTTTATTCATTTCTTTGACGGTTTCCGTACTTCCCACGAAATTAATAAAATCGTGCCGCTGGCCGACAGCACAATTCTTGAGTTGATGCCGCAGGCGGAGATCGATGCACATCGCGCCCGGGCGCTCAACCCAGAGCACCCGGTGATTCGCGGCACGTCAGCGAACCCGGATACCTATTTCCAGTCTCGCGAGGCGACAAATCCCTGGTATAACGCGGTGTACGACCATGTCGAGCAGGCGATGAATGATTTCTCTGCCGCGACGGGACGAGAATATAAACCGTTTGAATATTACGGCCATCCGCAGGCAGAGCGCGTCATCGTCTTGATGGGCTCTGCGATCGGGACATGTGAAGAGGTCGTCGATGAACTGCTTTCTCGCGGCGAAAAAGTCGGTGTGTTGAAAGTGCGTCTGTATCGCCCGTTCTCGGCGAAGCATTTGCTGTCCGTTCTGCCAGAAAGCGTGCGTTCTGTTGCCGTGCTTGACCGCACCAAAGAGCCTGGCGCTCACGCGGAACCGCTCTATCTGGACGTCATGACGGCGCTGGCCGAGGCATTCAACACCGGCGAGCGCGAAACATTGCCGCGCGTGATTGGCGGTCGCTACGGTTTGTCCTCGAAAGAATTTGGTCCCGACTGTGTGATGGCGGTGTTTAACGAACTAAGCGTCGCGAAGCCAAAACCGCGCTTTACTGTCGGCATTTATGATGACGTCACCAATCTATCGCTCCCTCTGCCTGAAGATCCGCTGCCATCGAAAGCGAAACTCGAAGCGCTATTTTATGGTCTGGGCAGTGACGGTAGCGTCTCGGCGACGAAGAACAACATCAAGATTATTGGTAACTCAACGCCGTGGTATGCGCAGGGCTACTTCGTTTATGACTCCAAAAAAGCAGGCGGCCTGACCGTTTCGCATCTGCGCGTCAGCGAGCAGCCGATCCGTTCAGCCTATCTGGTTTCGCAAGCCGATTTTGTTGGCTGCCATCAGCTGCAATTTATTGATAAATACCAAATGGCTGAACGCCTGAAACCGGGCGGTATCTTCCTGATTAACACCCCGTACAGCGCCGATGAAGTCTGGTCACGTCTACCTCGCGAAGTGCAGGCGGTACTGAATCAGAAAAAAGCCCGTCTTTACACCGTCAACGCGGCAAAAATTGCCCGCGAATGTGGCCTGGCGGCACGTATTAATACCGTGATGCAGATGGCGTTTTTCCATCTGACCCATATTCTGCCGGGTGATAGCGCACTCGCGGCATTGCAAGGTGCCATTGCCAAAAGCTACAGCAGCAAGGGCCAGGATCTGGTCGAACGCAACTGGCAAGCCTTAGCGCTGGCGCGCGAATTGATTTCTGAGATCCCGCTGCAGCCAGTCAATGACGAAAGCCCGAATCGACCGCCGGTCGTTTCCGATGCCGCACCTGATTTTGTGAAGACGGTGACCGCCGCCATGCTGGCGGGTCTGGGCGATGCCCTGCCCGTCTCCGCGTTGCCGCCAGACGGCACCTGGCCGGTGGGAACGACGCGCTGGGAAAAACGCAATATCGCCGAAGCGATCCCTATCTGGAAAGAAGAGCTTTGCACCCAGTGTAACCACTGCGTCGCGGCCTGCCCTCACTCGGCTATTCGCGCCAAAGTCGTTTCGCCGGACGAGCTGGAGAACGCCCCTTCCAGCCTGCACTCGCTGGATGTGAAATCCCGCGATATGCGTGGACAAAAATACGTCTTACAGGTCGCTCCGGAAGACTGCACCGGCTGTAATTTGTGTGTCGAAGTTTGCCCGGCCAAAGATCGTCAAAATCCAGAGATTAAAGCCATCAATATGATGTCGCGCCTGGAACATGTGGAAGAAGAAAAAGTAAATTACGATTTCTTCCTCGACCTGCCCGAAATTGATCGCAGCAAGCTGGAACGTATTGATATCCGTACGTCGCAGTTAATTACACCGTTATTTGAATATTCCGGGGCGTGCTCGGGCTGTGGTGAAACGCCTTATATTAAGCTCCTCACCCAACTGTATGGCGACCGCATGTTGATCGCTAATGCCACGGGATGTTCCTCTATTTACGGCGGCAATTTACCTTCAACGCCGTATACCACCGACGCCAACGGTCGTGGTCCGGCCTGGGCGAACTCGCTGTTTGAAGACAATGCCGAATTTGGTTTGGGTTTCCGTCTGACGGTCGATCAGCATCGCGCCCGCGTCATGCGTTTGCTTGAGCAGTTTGCCGATGAGATCCCAGAGGCACTGAACACCGCGCTACACAGCGACGCGACACCAGAAGTTCGCCGTGAACAGGTCGCCGAACTGCGACAGCATCTGGCTGGCGTTGAGGGCGCTGAACAGCTCTTAACGGATGCCGACGCGCTGGTAGAAAAATCGATCTGGCTGATTGGCGGTGACGGCTGGGCCTACGATATCGGCTTTGGGGGGCTGGATCACGTACTGAGCCTGACCGAAAACGTCAATATTCTGGTTCTCGATACGCAGTGTTATTCCAATACCGGCGGGCAAGCGTCGAAAGCAACCCCGCTGGGCGCAGTAACCAAATTTGGCGAACACGGCAAACGTAAAGCGCGTAAAGATTTGGGCGTGAGCATGATGATGTACGGTCATGTGTATGTCGCGCAGATTTCACTGGGCGCACAGCTTAATCAGACGGTCAAAGCGATTCAGGAAGCGGAAGCATATCCGGGACCTTCTCTGATAATCGCCTACAGTCCTTGCGAAGAGCACGGCTACGATCTGACGCTCAGCCACGATCAGATGCGCCAGCTCACCGCCACGGGATTCTGGCCGCTGTATCGCTTCGACCCGCGTCGTGCGGATGAAGGCAAGCTGCCGCTGTCGCTGGACTCCCGTCCACCATCAGAGGCACTTGCCGAAACCTTGCTCCAGGAACAACGCTTCCGTCGTCTGAATGCTCAGCAGCCTGAGGTGGCTGAGCAGCTCTGGAAAGATGCGGCAGCGGATCTGCAAAAACGCTACGACTTCCTGGCGCAGATGGCCGGAAAAGCAGAAAAATCCGCAAGCGAGTAATAAAAAAAGCCCGGAGCATCAACTCCGGGCTTATCCAAAAATAAAATGACTGTTATTAATTCAACAAACCACACTCATCCTTTACACGGATAAAGAATCTTAAAGGCATAAAACGGCGCTAAGTCTACCGCCCACAAAGGCGATTGAATAATTTTTATTTATTATTCTTTCGTGCAAATCATTCACGTCACTAATCGCACATTTCATGATAGTAAAAGACTAACAGCATAAGAAAATTATAATAGATATATAATTCAGCATAAGCTTACGTTATAGCGAGAAACAGAATCCTTTACGCCGAGTAAAAATGAAAAACGTTAGGCGTTTGAAAAAACCGGTATAAATTAATCTGTCATCCAGACGTGATAAGTCAGCCAGTGGACTATCTCTTATTGCTGCACTCAAAGATTTAGAGTCTGAATTTCACCTTGCACTGATACGCCAACCTGATAGATGATAAATCTCCTGTTTTGAGCTGTAAGGGAGAACTCATCATGGTCCACCACCCTGTTAGATCGTCACGCATTGCCTCTATTGCCTACGATGAGCGTAGCGCTACGCTTGAGATCCGCTTTGTCGATCGCCGGACACTTCAATACCAGCGCGTGCCAGCCCGAATCTATAACGATTTTTTGCAGGTGGTGTCCAAAGGGCGATTCTATGATGGCGTGGTTAAAGGAAAATTCACTGAAGTCAAAGTGTAGTGCCAGCCTTTATTACTGAGGATGGTTTTTCACAGTTCGAAACGAAAGAATACCTACTACCCCGTCGCTGGTCCCATCTTTTGGATGATTCACGCCATCCATCACGCCTATTTCTGTAAAATCAAAAGGACTCACCCCTTCGATGCAGGCGACATTCACACCGTATTGATCGGGATTCGAGCGGCGTTGGTGAAACGTGTAAATTCCGCAGACAGCGCAAAAAAAGTGTCGGGCTTCTTGTGTGTTAAAACGATATTCCGTCAGCAAGTCTTTGCCTTCAATAATTTGGATTCCTGATAAAGTTGCAGTCACTACCACCGCGCCACGCATACGGCAAAAAGAGCAATTACATCGGCGAACGGTATTAAAACCGTCAGCCAGTTCAACCGTAAACTTCACGCCACCGCAATGGCATTGTGCATTCAGATTTTGTGACATCTTCTGCCCTCTTTTCGATCGGTAAAATCGGAGGCCAATAAGGCCTCACGTTAAACCACTGGTTTTGGCCATCGTCTGCGCTTGAGTTTCGGGATACACGACGAAAAGGTCATTCTGGTTCCGCATAACGAACATACGGCTCCGTGAGGATGGTTCTGTTCCAGGCTGAAACACGTAAAGAAGAACTTTTTGCTGGAACACACCGGGCACTGAAAACGGATGTTGGGGATATCACCTCCAATCAAATGAATGGAGTAACTACCATAACGCAAATTTATAGGTAGAAGGGATATATCGTCTGCAAACGGAGTGAAACGTCGCTGTAAAAGTAAAGGAGAAGACAGCGATCCCCGCTGCATTTTTCATGTTTACTCTCTTCATCCATCACGCCGATAGCCTGCCCATATTCATGGCACCGAATGGAAGTGCTCCGTTTGTTTGAAAGAGGTGGTGATGTCCACTTAACCGTTGCTATGAGCACGGTTAAGTGGAATTTTTTAGATTGGTTTACGTAACCGAAAACGTATATCAGGCCAGCTTGAATATAGAGACCGTGGTTTTAAGCACCTCAGATTGATCCCGAAGAGATTTAGCCGCTGCTGAAGCTTCTTCAACGAGCGAGGCATTCTGCTGGGTCACCGTATCCATTTGAGCAACCGCCTGGTTTATCTGTTCAATTCCACGGCTTTGTTCATTGGTTGAGAGTGCAATCTCAGACATCAGCTCTGAAACTTGTTTCACAGAAGCAATAATTCTCTCCATGCTTTTACCCGTCTGTTCAACGCGTTCGCTCCCCAGCAGCACCTGTTTTCCAGAAAGCTCAATAAGCTCTTTGATCTCTTTTGCTGCCATCGATGACCGCTGCGCCAGATTTCGTACTTCAGTTGCTACAACAGCGAAGCCGCGCCCCTGCTCACCCGCGCGCGCTGCCTCAACGGCAGCGTTGAGCGCCAGAATATTAGTCTGGAAGGCTATAGCCTCGATGAGACCAATAATTGATCCTATTTTCTCAGAACTCGCTTCAATCTCTTTCATTGACGTTACGGCAGTACCCACAATGGTATTGGCTTCCTGCGCAACGTTACGCATATTTCCTGCAAGGATATCGGCCTGGCGGGTATTGTCAGAGGTGTGTTTAACCGTTGACGTCAGTTCTTCCATGCTGGCCGCTGTTTCGCCAAGCGAGGCCGCCTGAGCCTCCGTTCGTGCAGAAAGATCGGTATTGCCAGCTGCAATCTCCTCGGAAGCAGAAGCCACACTTTGGCTCGAATGGCGCACCTGCGAAATTATGTCGGTAAGGGAAAGACGCATTTCTTCCAGAGAGGTAAGCATTCCTCCAATTTCATCTTTCGAACCCGTATCGAGAGGAAGATGCAATTCTCCGGCGGCCATTTTCTCGCAATGTTGTTTTGCCGAATCAAGTCGGGAAAGAAGACGACGCCTGATTAAAATAAAGATGGCGATCATTACCATGGTAAAAATCAAGGCAAAAACAGTAATACTCAAGATGCTGTTAAAGAACCTTTTTTGAGCTTCCTGATTAAGCTGTTTCGCATAACTCTCACGGAAAGAAAGCAATTTATCCAGGGTAATTTCGAACTCACGATCAAGCGCAGGAACCGTAGTAGCCATCAGCTGGTTAAAGCGGGCGGTATCTTTATCCTTTACTGCGTCAATGAGCAGAGTTAAACCTTCATCAAGGTAACGTGTCCAGGCTTTTTTATAGGGCTCCGATAATGCGTCTTCTCCGGCAATATGAGTAGCCGACTCATAGTGCTGGAAGGCAGCAACGGCTTTCTCCTTCACGCTCATGGCACTGTTAATTGAGGATTCCGCTTTTACGTTATCGCCAAGGGACATATAAATCATTGCTTCAGATAATTTCACTCGCAGTGTTCTGCTGTGGTTGATAGGGTCAATCACCGAAAGAACCACGCGGATTTCTTTGTTTACCCGATCAAGGGAATCATTACTCCGTGTGAGTGACCAGAGATTGGACGCTGAACTAACGAGGAAAATACCCAGTAAAAATATTAATACGATTAAAGAAAAACGTCTTACAGACACAATGCTCCCCTTGTTTGACATGGCAGTGAGATAATACGTTTTCAGCTCATTAAGCTTAGTTCTGAGAGTAGTTATCGGCGCCTGCATGACAATGTTGAGTCCTAAATTAAACAATCATTTATAAACAATCACTTAAGATAAACCACACAATGTATTCTCTGCTGAATAGAAGAGCATGCATACCTTTAGAGTCAGTAAAATGGGCAAAAAAAACAACAGATCTCTTGATTATCAATATTTGCCATTTCAATAGCAGGCAAAACATTAGCCATCAATTAATTTCGCTTTTTCAGCTCGATTTCTGAAAACCTCGTATTTTTCACCCATTAAAAATAGCAAGTAAAAATGAGATTGATGTTTTCGCTCATAAAGTCTTGAAATTCACTGTGCCAATAGAATTACATTGTCAATCGTTTTGATTTACTTTTAGTTTTGCATTGCCAGAAATATCCCTTTGAGGAATGCAGATCGCATATTCCACTTAGAATTCCTCATGGTTCATTTTTTTAATCAGTCGGTTGTTTTGACTGGGTATTTACGTTGCTGGCACGCCCAATTTTTGCGCCATGATGTCTGGCCTGAGAGTTATAAGCAGTTGATTTGTTTCAGCCAACGCAACAAGCTTTGATAGGGACAGTTTTTGCAGAACCTTTGCTAACTCCGCATTAATTCCAGAGAAGATGGCTGGTTCATCGCAATTGGAAATCCGTTGAATAAGAAGAAGATACGATAGATTCAAATAATGAATTTCTTTAAGACACTGAGAAGCGGAGTACATTACTATAACCTTTAAGAGATACGTTATGGGTCCTTCCATAGTTACGTTAAAAATGGTTGTCGACAGCAAAAAACACTTCGCCGGATTATAATTTAACACATGACATTTAACTCATTATCTGGCTTGCTTTTATACGAAATACATAACATTCCAATGACTCAATATGATTCAACAATGACGAGATTTTTCTGGTCAGTATGCCTCCGTGAGCAAACCTTTAGAGTGAGAGGCGTTTTTACCAGTGAAAACAGAATATTTTTGTCAGGTTTACCTGCCAGGATAATTTGCGTTAAGGAAGGCGCACTTTATCAAGTGATACCGAACGTTAAGGATATAGCCCCTACTTTGACTTATACCCATAGAAAATGAGAGGACGTCGCCTATGAGCTTCGCGTCACCGATATATTCTCTATAACTTACAAAAACACGTTATTTAGCTATGTTACAACAAAAACCTTAAGAAAAACTTAATATTAATAATTTTAAATTTCAGAGAATATATTCTCGCTCTGCCTGTTGCAATTATGAACAGTAAAATCAGCAACGCTTCAAAAACCCAGTCATTAATTGTTACCCCCCGCTCTGAATGATGAACAAATCCGATCGGTTCATGCGTCCTGAATACGGGACTTAATACCGTCACCGATGGCCGTCATCTATCTTCATATCGGGATAATATTTAGGTTAAGGAATGACAAATGTCTTGTTGAATACTGTCGTGACTTTCGCGTCTGCGGTGTGTCGCAAATGAGTATAAAGAGAATCAAATAGCCCAGCCTCAGTCAAGCAACTCACCTGGCTACTGAATGCATCCAGGCAAGCGGTGACCCGTTTATGGTTATATCTTCTTTCGTCGCTTTGCCGAGTACATCACCTCGTCACTTTCTTTAAGCATCTCCCCTAGCGACGCGTATCGGCCCGTACCACTGTGCAACATTCCATAGGAATAGTTAATATTGTAGGGCTTGCCAGACTCTCTGTTGTAATCATTCACACTGCTTCGCAGACCTTGCAAAAAAGAGTCAGCCTGAGCCTGGTGAGTAACGAGAACGGCAAATTCATCCCCTCCAAGACGCCCTGCGATATCTCCGGGACCAAGATGCTGGTACAACAGCGCAGAGAATACTTTCAACACTTCATCACCTTCAGCATGTCCCCAGAGATCGTTGATGGGTTTGAATTTATCGAGATCAAAAAAGATAACGCTGAATGCTGCATTCTCTTCATCAAGGTTGCGGAATCTTTTTTCGCCCGTGGTGTAAAAGCCACGGCGATTAGATATGCCTGTCAGGCTATCGGTCATGGCCATGCCAATCACCTTGAATTCATCCTCTACTATAAAGGCCAAATCCCGGAGTGAGGCATTATCATCGTCGTTAAAGCCACGTGGTTTGGTATTAATCAGACACAGCGCACCAGCAACCCCTCCATCAGGCAGATGGACGGGATAACCGGCGTAGAATCGTATGTAAGGCTCACCAATAACCAAAGGGTTATCATGGAAACGTTCATCGTTAACTGCGTCGTTAACAATAAAGGGGCCTTCCTGCAAAATGACATGACCACAAAAGGAGATGTTACGGGGCGTTTCACGAGTACCTAGCCCTTCACACGCCAGCAACCACTGGCGGTCGCGATCAAGCAGGCTAATCAGTACGACAGGTACCTGAAAAATTTTCTTTGCGATGCGGGTTAAGCGATCAAAACGTTCATCTGCACCTGTATCAAGAAGGTCTGCCAGATAAAGGGATTTTAATCGTTCTTCCTCATTTTCCGGGATGCCAGGAAATTTCATATGACCTCAAAAAGCTAAACACGTTAATGCCCGATGTTTTTATGCCGTCAAGACTGACTCCGTCTTATCCGTCGTTTGAATATAGTACAAATGAAACTGCCCGCCCTCCTGAACGCTGACGGGTATCGCTGCTTTGGGTTCGTCGCTGGTTTTCACCCCGTAAGATCAGTGCCAAAAGGGTTTGAGAAAGGTAATCGCGCCCTAAAACCATACGCCTCACTGAGCCGTATTGGCGCGCGATGGAACTCTGCTGTAAAACGTGCTGGCATTCGCCGCCGCAATCCGTACCATACACCGCACACTTTCGCATGCTGGTTGTTATCCGCAGGCGCTGACCCGTCTTTTATGACCAATCCGATGGGGCACGAAAATGCGCAGAGGGTGTATGAAATCTATGCTACAGGGATAGAAGTGGCAATGCTGAACCCTACGCTTGGCTTAAAATGGATTTGTCCCGCTGGTGCCCCATTTGATATTTGAGTAAAGAATACATGCAACAGAATCAAGAAATTACCAAGAAAGAACAATACAACCTGAACAAATTACAGAAGCGTTTGCGCCGTAACGTGGGCCAGGCGATTGCTGACTTCAATATGATTGAAGAAGGTGACCGCATCATGGTTTGCCTTTCAGGGGGTAAAGACAGTTACACGATGCTGGAGATTTTGCGCAATCTGCAGCAAAGCGCACCGGTGAAATTTTCTCTCGTGGCCGTCAACCTGGACCAGAAACAGCCTGGCTTCCCTGAGCACATTCTGCCGGAATACCTTGAGCAACAGGGCGTCGAATATAAAATCGTCGAAGAGAATACCTACGGGATCGTTAAAGATAAGATCCCAGAGGGAAAAACGACCTGCTCACTGTGTTCACGTCTGCGTCGCGGCATTCTTTACCGTACTGCGACAGAGCTTGGCGCGACCAAAATCGCACTGGGCCATCACCGCGATGATATTCTGCAGACATTGTTCCTGAACATGTTCTACGGCGGCAAAATGAAAGGCATGCCACCGAAGCTGATGAGCGATGATGGGAAGCACATTGTCATCCGTCCGCTGGCGTACTGTCGCGAGAAAGATATTGAGCGCTTTGCACAAGCGCGTGAGTATCCGATAATCCCTTGTAACCTGTGCGGTTCGCAGCCAAATCTGCAGCGTCAGGTGATCGGAGATATGCTTCGCGACTGGGATAAACGTTATCCTGGCCGCATCGAAACCATGTTTAGCGCGATGCAAAACGTCGTCCCTTCACATCTGAGTGACGTTGAGTTGTTCGATTTCAAAGAGATTCAACACGGTTCTGAAGTCGTGGCGGGTGGCGATTTGGCGTTCGACCGTGAAGATATCCCGATGCAGCCAGCTGGCTGGCAGCCGGAAGAAGATGATTCGCAGCTTGATGAGATGAGACTGAATATCATCGAAGTGAAGTAAAATCATGGCGTCTCAGATAGCGCATCTGAGACGCTTTTTTTATGGCTTATTTCAGCAAGCGAACCCGGCAAGTTTTGCCTTTGATCTTACCGTTCTGCAATTGCTTCCAAACTTTATTCGCCACAGACTGACGAACCGCGACGTAGACATGCGCGGGATGCACAGCGATTTTGCCGATATCCGCCCCATCAAAGCCCATATCTCCGGTCAACGCACCCAATACATCACCTGGACGCATTTTGGCTTTTTTACCGCCATCAATACACAGGGTCGCCATTTCCGCCTTGAGTGGGACAATACCGACGTTGCTCGACGCACTCTTCCAGTTCAGTTTTAGCTGTAGCATTTCAGACAGAATGTTGGCACGTTGGGCTTCTTCTGGTGCGCAGAGGCTGATCGCCAGACCGCTGTTGCCCGCACGCGCGGTACGCCCGATACGGTGAACATGCACTTCCGGATCCCACGCCAGCTCAAAGTTAACCACCAGCTCCAGTGATTTGATGTCCAGACCACGCGCGGCAACATCCGTTGCGACCAATACGCGTGCACTGCCGTTGGCAAAACGAATCAACGTCTGATCGCGATCGCGTTGTTCCAGGTCACCGTGCAATGCCAGTGCACTCTGCCCTGCCTCTTCAAGCGCTTCGCAGACCGCCTGACAATCTTTTTTGGTGTTGCAGAAAACGACGCACGACGCTGGCTGATGTTGACTCAACAGCTTTTGCAGCAGCGGAATTTTGCCTTTTTGCGAAGTCTCATAGAATTGCTGCTCAATGGATGGCAATGCATCGACGGAATCAATTTCGATAGTCGCGGGATTTTGCTGAACGCGTCCGCTGATGGCGGCAATTGCCTCTGGCCACGTGGCAGAGAAAAGCAGCGTCTGGCGCGTGGCGGGCGCAAAACGGATTACTTCGTCAATCGCGTCGCTAAAGCCCATATCCAGCATGCGATCGGCTTCGTCCATCACCAGCGTTTGCAGCGCATCTAACGAAACCGTGCCTTTTTGCAGGTGATCGAGTAAACGCCCCGGCGTGGCGACAATAATGTGCGGCGGATGCTGGAGTGAATCGCGCTGAGCGCCAAACGGTTGACCGCCGCACAGCGTCAGAATCTTAGTGTTCGGCAGAAAACGCGCCAGGCGACGTAATTCACCGGCCACCTGATCGGCGAGTTCACGAGTGGGACACAGCACCAGCGATTGAGTCTGGAATAGACCAGCGTCAATTTGCTGTAAAAGCCCAAGACCAAATGCGGCCGTTTTCCCACTGCCGGTTTTGGCCTGCACGCGAACGTCACGTCCTTCCAGGATCGCCGGAAGAGCGGCCGCTTGTACAGGGGTCATCGCGAGGTAACCCAACTCGTTAAGATTATCGAGTTGGGCGGCAGGCAGAACGTTCAGAGTAGAAAAAGCGGTCACAATGTAGTCTCAAGGTAAAAAGTCACAGTCATTTGGCGCGTATCCTCGCAGATCTCCGTGGCTGATGCGACAATTTAATCGGTTCTTCATCTGGCGGCGGGTCCGGCATGGGTTGCGGACGAGGAATAGGATCGGGAATTGGCACCGGTTCAGTGGGGATGGAATTGGATAGCGGCGTTTGCCCGTGGAGCAATGCTAATAATGCACTCATGTTACCCTCCAGTTTATCGGCTGACTCTCTTAGGGTAGACGCTGAGATCCTACAGGCAAAAAAAAGCCGACTAATTTAGTCGGCATTGTACGAATCAATTGTGCTATGCAGTAATTCAAAAAAGGAAGTAAGACAATATGGAGCGCAACGCCCATCGCTTGACGTTGCATTCACCTGCGGGAGTAATAGTGCACCGAAAGGGGTAAACGTTTATTGACTTCGCTCAAATAAAATAGCGTTTTGAAGCGGAGTCAACGCGAGAAAAACGTAAATTTACAGCCATTTACTACGATGCAACCACCACGCAACACCCCCTATCAAAACAACTAACATGATGCAGAAAGCCGAAAAACCGAACTGATAACCACCGCCTGGAATACCACCTAAGTTGACGCCAAAGAGTCCAGTCAAAAATGTGCTGGGTAAAAAGACCATCGCCATTAACGACATGGTGTAAGTTCGGCGCGACAATGACTCCTGCATCACCTGTGCAATTTCATCACTCATCACCGCCGTACGGGCGATACAGGAATCAATTTCATCCAGACCTCTGCCCAGACGATCGGCAATATCCTGCATTCTGCGGCGCTGATCGTCGGCCATCCAGCTCAGGCGTTCGCTGGCAAGGCGAGCATAGACATCGCGCTGGGGCGTCATATAGCGACGCATCACAATCAACTGTTTTCTCAGCAACGCCAGAGAACCCCGCGGGGGGATATGCTGATCGAGCAAATTATCTTCGAGATCGATAATTTTGTCGTGCAGCTCTTCAATAAACTCACTCGCATGATCGGTCAGCGCATCGCAGACATCGACCAGCCAGCCACCGCAGTCGGCAGGCCCTGTGCCTTCTTTAAGATCGTTAACCACGTCATCAAGCGCGAGCACTTTGCGCTGACGCGTGGACACAATCAGGCGTTCGTCCATATAAAGACGCATGGCAACCAGCTGATCGGGGCGTTCGTCGGTACTGCCATTAATACAGCGCAGTGTAATAAGGGTGCCATCGCCAAGACGGCTGACGCGAGGCCGCACGCTATCGCCCGCCAGGGCATCACGTACGTTATTGGGGAGCAATGGGGTTGAAGCCAGCCATTGCGCACTGTCAGGATGGGTATAGTTCAGATGTAACCAGCAAGGATGTTCACTGTCGATGACATCGTTATCTTCCAGGTGCCGCGCCCCACCCTTACCGTCAAGCAGCCACGCAAACACCGCGTCCGGAACGTTAACCTCGGATCCTTTAATGCCTTCCACAGCGCCTCCACCATTTCGAAATCATGGTTGTCAGTCTAGCCGTCACAAAATGTTATTCAACATTTAAGCGTGCCAGTGCGCTGAATCTACTGATAAATTGTTTCTCAAAACGTAAAAAAGCCCGGCGAACCAGGCTTCTCTCTATTAATACACTTGCTCGGCTCGTCGAGGGAAGATCGCCGAGGGAGAACGTTGTCGCGCCTGGCCCGTAAATTCATCCTTTTCTTCGAGTCTGAAGTTGCGGGTGCGCGCCTGTAACTCGATGACCTGGTTTTTCAGCACATCCGAGGAGCCCGATAACTCATCGACCATCGCCACGTTGCTCTGCGTCACGCGTTCAAGCTCAGAAAGCGCCTGCGTAATTTGCGTGATCCCTTTTTCTTGCTCGGCGGTCGTCGCCGATATCTCATCCATCAATTTGCTGACATGGCCTGAGCCGTTCACAATTTCGTGCATGTTCTTTTCTGCTTCTGACACAACAGTTACGCCCTGAGTGACATTATTGCTGGTGACATCAATCAGCGATTTAATGCTTTTTGCCGCTTCGGCGCTACGATGCGCAAGATTACGTACCTCTCCAGCTACCACTGAAAAACCTTTGCCATGATCGCCCGCTCTGGCCGCTTCTACCGCCGCATTCAGCGCCAGAATATTGGTCTGGAAAGCGATGCCGTCAATCAAAGTGATGATTTCCGTCATTTGCTGGGCACATTCGGTAATGGATTGCATGTTGTGCGCAACTTGCCCCATTAACTCCCCACCCTTGCGTGCCTGGACGGTCGCGAGATTCGCGCGCTCGCTGGCCAGCCGGGTATTGTCTGCATTATTCCGGGTGCTTGCTGCCATTTGCTCCATGCTGGCCGCGGTCTGGATCAGTGAGGCGGACTGCTGCTCTGTTTTGACCGAGAGTTGGGCGCTACGGGACGACAATTGCTCAGATAGGGTCATCGCAGTATGCGACGATGCCCTGATTTCGCGAACCAGAGTGGCGATATTGCTGGATAAACTATTGATACCAGGAATTAATCGTCCAGCGCAGTTATTACCAAACTCAGGAATGGAAACAGAAAGGTTACCTGACGTGACTTCTTCGATACTTTTTTTCACCGTATTGATGGGGGTCACAAGATATTTTGTCATATACGACCAAAGCAACAAAACCGCAAGAACATTAACAATATTAACTGCAATAAAAAGTGTTGTGCTTTTTGATAAAACCAAAACTAATCCGTCAATCATAAAAAGCACAATCATCAAAAAGTAAATAATAAAAGTCCTTACGCTAATATTTCTCAGCATAATTGATCCCACGCAGCGTTTTGGAGAAGGTATTATGTTTATAGCATTCGCCCTTTCTTTTTCCACCTATTTTTAGTGGTATTTGTTATTTGCATACTGAAATCACGGATTTAGCTTAAGTCAGAATAATGGCCTTTACGGTAGCTACAACCAAGCCATAAATGCTTTTACACTGTTATTTCAGGTGATAATGACAGATTCATTAGCCAAACCAACTAATAATCGAAATCGCTTTATTAAGAAGAGGTGAAACTAATCATTAACATCATGTAGCATCACTAAAATGAAAATAGAAGAATATATTCTGCACGTATTCATGGTGCAAAATATTAACCTGTTTGTTGTTGATTTTAGATAAGCAACTAATCTTGGAATTAGTTAAAGTAAGCGTAGCGGTGTTGAATCGTGCACCGAATGAACTCATACCGATTTTTATAGCATGGGATGACATAATGCTGGATGTGTCCTGGGACCCTGTCCTTATCGCCATCTCTTTCCTGGTGGCCTTTATCGCGTCATTTGTCGCATTAGACAGTGCAGGGAAAATCTCTGGTGCCAGCCGTAAAGCCGCGTTCTGGTGGCAAATGGCTGGCGGTATTACCCTGGGAATTGGCGTCTGGTCTATGCATTTTATCGGAATGCTGTCGATGAAAATGCCGATGGCCATGAGCTATGATTTTTGGCTCACCGCCACCTCGCTAGGCGTCGCTATCCTGGCCTCGACCAGCGCGATTCATATTGCGGTACCCGGTAACGCCCTTTCTCTTTTCCGTTGGCTGTTTTCCACGTTGATACTGAGCGCGGGCGTCGTTGCTATGCACTATATCGGGATGGCCGCGTTAATGGTCCACGATCAAATCATCTGGAATATGACTATCGTTCTGATTTCAGTGTTGATTGCAATCGTCGCCTCCGGCGCGGCGCTCTGGCTTGCCTTCCACTTACGCCACCGGCATAAAGGTGTGTTTATCAACCGTATCGCGGCAGCTATCGTGATGGGGTTAGCCATCAGCGCGATGCATTACACCGGAATGAGCGCGGCCGATTTTCAGCATAACGCACACACTCTTTCTGGTGGTGTAGGCGAACTGGATCTCTCTATCTGGGTTTCGTCCACCACGCTTGTTCTGCTGGGGATTATGCTCATTATTTCACTGGTTGACTCTCATTTCCGCACTCAGCGCCTGACGGATAATTTGCGACAGTTGAATAAGCAACTGGAGCTACAGGCTCGGTTCGATGCCCTGACGGGGCTTGCTAATCGCCATCAAATGGACATCAGCCTCCAGGACTGCTTGCATACCTCGTTGCTGAATAAAAAACAGTTTGCGGTCATGTTTCTTGATATAGACCATTTCAAGCTGATTAATGATGCCTGGGGGCATCAGGTGGGCGATGAACTGTTAATCAACGTGGCTCAGCGCATTACTGCCCGGCTGGTGCCGGGTATGACCCTCGCCAGACTCGGCGGTGATGAGTTTATTCTGCTTGTGCCCGACTGTGATGACGAAAAAATAACGACGCTTTCTATGACCCTTCTCGATGAGATTCGACGCCCCTTTGCGATCTGTGGTCATGCGATCAATATCACGCTGAGTGTTGGTGTCAGCCTCTACCCCCAGCACGGCGAAACGCTCCATGAACTCAAATTTAAAGCCGATGCGGCGATGTACCACATCAAACAAGAGGGGCGTAACGGCTGGGCAATTTACCGCCCTGAGATGTCGAAAAGTATAACGGCGGAACCTTCATTTCTTCAGGATCTCACTCAGGCGCTTGAGCGTGAACAGTTTGAGCTGTGGTATCAGCCTATCTATCTTGCCGACGCTAATGAAATTCACGGTTTTGAAGCGCTGATCCGCTGGCATCATTCTGAGCAAGGTGTGCTTCTGCCGGCTGTTTTTTTACCTTCACTGGAAAAAACAGGTTTAATCATTCCCGTTGGCGTCTGGGCGATTGAACAAGCCTGCAGGCAACTGCGATTCTGGACGGAGCAAGGCTTCAGTCAGTGGACACTTTCATTTAATTTGTCTCCTGTACAATTTGAGCAACAGGATATATTTGAGATAATCACGAGCACCATTCAAAAATATAACCTTGAGCCTTCACGACTGATTCTTGAGGTCACCGAAAGCACCGCGCTTAAAAATCTTGAACGTAGCATCGAATTGTTAAATGCCTTTAGCCAGGCGGGATTTATTGTCTCTATCGACGATTTCGGTACGGGGTATTCTAATCTGCTCATGTTAAATGTCCTTCCTGCCAAAGAGTTGAAAATTGATAAAAGTTTTATCGACAGCATGTTGGATAACAATAAAAGCCAGAAAATTGTCGAAACCATAATCAACGTCGCCCGTACCATGGATATGGTCGTGGTTGCGGAGGGAATTGAAACGGCAGAACAACAGCAGATACTGGCAAATCTGGGGTGTGATTATTTGCAGGGATATTATTTTTCACGCCCCCTACCAGCCGAACAAGTTCCCTGGCTGGTATTACAAAACAAATCCGATAAACAAATCATACCCATTGGCAAAAATCACGTGGACCTTCCCCACAATTCACAAAAAAATCATGCCTGATGTGAATAAGTAGAGTATGTTTCAATAAAGCCCACGCGTGTTCATTCCGTCGTGGACATCAGGCAGCGGTACTGATGATCGGGAACACTCTATGTCGCTACCCAGCTATGAAGCGCTCAATTTTATTAAAACACCCGTTTGGTTAGTCTCATCCGTTTCTGAGCAAGTCATATTCGCTAACTTAGCGGCGACAGCCTTGATGCTGAATAAATCACTCAACGATATGCGTAACGGGGTTTTTTCAGCAAATGCCCAGCATCTGCTTTCCATGTACGTCCCGGATCTTAAATCTGAACTGGATATCATCGAAGTCTGGACAGTCTGGCGCGACCAGCAAGAAACGACGTTAAGCTGTCGGCTGTCACTCGCTCATGACGAAAACATTGGCGACGTGATTATATTTGAGGGCATTGCGTCTCAAATGCCGACGGGACTTAAAGCCAGCCGGTCAGCAAATTATCAGCGCAAAAAACAGGGCTTTTACGCCCGCTTTTTTCTGACAAATAGCGCCCCGATGTTGCTGATTGATACCGCGCGTGATGGTCAAATTGTGGATGCCAATCTGGCAGCCCTGAATTTCTACGGCTACACCCATGATGCGATATGCAGCAAGCATACCTGGGAAATAAACACGTTAGGCCGTGATATTTTACCGATCATGAATGAGGTTGCGCGCCTTCCCGGCGGGCATAAACCGCTTAATTTTGTTCACCGCCTCGCGGACGGGTCAACCCGACATGTGCAAACTTACGCTGGGCCGATTGAAATCTATGGCGATAAATTGATGCTGTGTATCGTTCATGACATCACCGAGCAGAAGCGTCTGGAGCAGGAACTGGAACATGCCGCGATGCGAGATTCGATGACTGGCCTGCTTAATCGTCGGCAATTTTATCGCATTACCGAGCAAACCAACCCGTCTTATTTACCTCTTCAGGACCAGTTCAGCTTATTGCTGGTCGATACCGACCACTTTAAAAATATCAACGATGTCTTTGGCCATCTGAAAGGTGATGAAGTCTTGATTTCGCTTTCACGCACGCTCGAAGCCTGCAGCCGTAAGGATGATTTTGTGTTTCGCTGGGGCGGCGAAGAGTTTGTTATTCTGTTGCCGCGCACGCAGCTGGATGTCGCAATGCAGGTTGCCGAAACCATTCGTGCTGCGGTTGCACGCATCGCGATTCCCGGTCTGCCGCGCTTTACCGTGAGCATCGGAGTTGCACGGCACAATCCCGATGAAAGCATTGATGAGCTTTTTAAACGGGTTGATGACGCGCTGTACCGTGCTAAAAATAATGGACGAAATAAAGTGTTGGCAGCCTAAGAACTGGTGTAATGATAAAAGCCTCGTTACAATGCCCCGCTTAAATAAACGGATTTCAGGTGGGTAGCTTTTGCTATGGAAAAAACAGAAGTAATACTCATCCTAATTATTTTAGTGATAATTATATTTGGCTTGTGGTTTATTTTCAGCGGGCAAATGTGGCATTTAGTGGCGTTCCTGGAGAACTGGCTTTACCCTTCGATTGACGCGCCATGATGCACGTATAACCCTTTGTTTCAACTACCGGAATTGTCAGCTGTTGCTGCGTGAAAAAATGCGTAAGATGATAAATGTGACCCTCCGTGATGGGTTAACACAGCATTAATCATTGGCTTATGTTGCCCGTTCTCTGACGGGCTTTTTTATTTATACCGCCTGATAAATTAATGCTTTTCGATATACATCGTCCGGCTATAAGCCACGTCTTCCGCATTATTTATCGGATAGCCTTTCACCCACGGCTTAATTAAACGTCCGTTGGTATATTGATAAATGGGTGCAATCGGCGCTTTTTCTGCAAGAATTTTCTCTGCTGAATTGTAATCTGCATTCCGCGCTTTTACCGTTGTCTCCAGCGTCGCCTGATTGATGATTTTATCGTAAGCCGGATCGTTGAAACGTGAAATATTCCCGGTGTGCGTTGAGGTGAGTAGCGACAGGAACGTTGAAGGTTCGTTGTAATCCCCGACCCATGACGCTCGAATCACGTCGAAATTACCGGTGTTGCGGCTGTCGATGTACGTTTTCCACTCCTGGTTCTGCAGCTTCACGTCTACGCCAAGATTTTTCTTCCACATCGACGCCACCGCGATCGCGATTTTTTGATGGTTTTCAGACGTGTTGTAAAGCAGCGTGAGTTTAAGCGGGCGTTGCGGACCGTATCCTGCGGCTTGCAACAGCATTTTTGCCTGCGCGTTTAGCTCCGCTTGCGACATTTGCTCAAACGGTGATGGCTCGGCCGTAAACCCTGCCGTCACGTCAGGGGTAAAGTGCCAGGCCGGTTTTTCACCGGTACCCAGGACCTTCTCGGCCATGATCCGACGGTCAATCGTCATACTCAACGCCAGACGTACGCGCGAATCCGCAGTCGGCCCCTTTTGGGTGTTAAACGCATAATAATATGTGCCGAGCTGTGGCGGCGTATAAACCTGCCCCGGGATGTCTTTCAACAGCTTCTGATAAAGATTTTTCGGGAACGATTCGGTGATATCAATATCCCCCGCCAGATAGCGTTTCGTGGCTGATGACTCCTGGTTGAGCGGCACAAACGTCACTTTTTGCAGCACCGTTTTGCCGTTATCCCAGTAATGGGTATTGGGCTCAACAACCAGTTTTTCGTTCACCACGCGGTCTTTTAAAACATATGCCCCGTTACCCACCAGCGCGCCCGGTCGGGTCCAGTCTTTATTGCCTTCAACGTTGGCTTTCTGCACAGGATAAAAAGCAAAGCTCGCCGTCAGATTGGCAAACCACGGCAACGGTTTATCCAGCTGTACACGCAGCGTTTTGGCATCAACAGCCGTCACGCCCAGTGAATTGGGCAGCGCTTTACCATCGATAATACTCTGAGCATTAGTGATCCCCGCCAGCGCCGCAAACCATGCAAACGGAGAGGTCGTTTTAGGGTCGACCAGACGCTGCCAGCTGTAAACGAAATCTTCTGCCGTCACTGGCGTCCCGTCAGACCACTTTGCGTTATCGCGCAAGGTAAACGTCCAGGTGCGGTTGTCATTACTCTGCCATTTTGATGCGACACCTGGAATCAACGCGCCCTTTTCGTTCTGATTCACCAGGCCTTCAAACAGATCCCGGATAACCTGGATTTCTGGTAACCCCACGGCTTTAGCAGGGTCGAGCGATGCTGGCTCATCTTTGATATGACGCACCAGTTCCTGTTTTTGGGCCAGTACGGTTCCCGAAGGAACATCAGCCGCATGAGAAAACGATGAGAGCCCGCACAGCCAGAGTGCGGTACAGAGCAGCGAGACAGGATGCTTCATAAGATCCCCTTTAAAAGGTCGGTGACGAGCAGATGCGTAATTATTTGTTTCAAAACAGAGAAATGCAAACTTCTTACCGCGGAAAGGTGATATCTGGCTATTTTCTCCTCACGCTGAAACTATTTGATTAACCGCGAGTTTTACACAACACTGGCAGTCATGAGCCCTTTATCAGGATTTCGTATGTCACCCAACCGCCCAAGAACGGAACGTGGTGTATTTCCACGTGGAACCGAACACTATGGCCGCTCTTTTTTGGGCGCGCCGCTGATCTGGTTCCCCGCGCCACAGGCCGATCGCCACAGTGGATTGATTATCGCGGGTACGCACGGGGATGAAAATTCATCGATTGTGACACTTTCCTGCGCGCTGAGAACGCTAGCCCCTGAGCGACGTCGTCATCATGTGGTGCTGACGGTCAATCCGGATGGCTGTCAATTGGGATTGCGCGCCAACGCGTGCGGCGTCGATCTCAACCGTAATTTCCCGGCGGCCAACTGGCGCGCAGGCGAAACGGTATACCGCTGGAACAGTGCCGCTGAAGAACGAGACGTGGTGCTACTGACCGGCGAAAAGCCCGGCTCAGAACCGGAAACTCAAGCGTTGTGCCAGCTAATCCATCACCTTCATCCCGCATGGGTTGTCACGTTTCATGATCCGTTGGCTTGCATTGAAGATCCCCGTCATACGGAGTTAGGCGAATGGTTAGGCGAGGCGTTTTCGCTACCGGTAGTGACAAGCGTGGGCTACGAAACGCCAGGGTCATTTGGTAGCTGGTGCGCCGATCTCGGCCTCCACTGCATTACTGCGGAATTCCCGCCCGTCTCCTCTGACGAAGCGAGCGAGAAATACCTCGAAGCCATGACGGGTCTTCTGCGCTGGGAATCTCAGAGATGAAGCGTACCGGTGGTGAAATTCAACGCCGGTGAAACATCCACCGCGAGCCAGGTGGGTCCATCGAGATCGGCAAAGCTGACCTGCTCCGCCAGCGGAAGCGCAGCCGTTATGGCACGTGAGGTGCAAAGCATACAGCCCAGCATGAGTGCAAACCCCTCTGCACGCGCCTGTTTCGCCAGCGCCAGTGCTTCGGTTAAGCCCCCCGTTTTATCAAGCTTGATGTTAACCATTTCATAGCGCCCTTTCAGGCTCGCCAGATTTTCGCGTGTATGACAACTCTCATCCGCGCAAATGGGCAACGGATGGATAAAGTTCGCCAGCGTCGCATCATCCTGCGCCGGTAATGGCTGCTCGAGCATAGCGACCCCCAGATCCGCGAGCAGTTGGCAGCGAGCGGCCAGGCCTTCACTTTTCCAGGATTCATTGGCATCAACAATCAGCGTTGCATCAGGGACCGCGCCACGAATCGCCACCATGCGTTCGCTGATTAAATGATCGTCTATTTTCACCTTCAGCAAACGCGCTCCAGCCTCATACAATGCTTTCGCACTGGCGGCCATCTGCTGGGGCTCACCGATCACGACGGTTTGGGCCGTGACGATGGTTTGCGGTAAAACCACACCCGCTGCGCCGGAAATCGTCTGATGATTTTTCTGCGCTTCCAGCGACCAAAGTGCGCAATCCACGGCGTTACGCGCTGCGCCTGCAGGCAAAAGTCGTTGCAAAGCATTACGCGTCACGCCTTTTTCAAGGTCAGGCAAGATAGTCATAATTTGTGCCATAACGGATGCGAGACTCTCACCGTAGCGCGGATATGGCGTGCATTCCCCCACGCCCTTTATGCCATCTTCTTCAATTTCGACAACCACGACGCTCGCTTCACTGCGACTGCCACGAGAGATCACAAACGGGGTATGCAATGGCCATGCTTCTTCATAGACCTTGACGTTTCTCATCACTCGCTCCTGTAAGGCAAATTTGGTTTGCTGTGTTATCTGCTGATGTCATACACTACCTACGACGTTAACTATTTGTAAACAGGAAGATATCTATGTCACAACTCGTTCATTTTCAGGGCAACCCAGTTACTGTTGCAGGCTCTATTCCACAGGCTGGCAGCAAAGCGCAGGCTTTTACCCTCGTAGCGAAAGACCTGTCTGATGTAACGTTGGGCCAGTTTGCTGGCAAACGCAAAGTTCTGAATATTTTCCCAAGCATTGATACCGGTGTTTGTGCGGCTTCCGTGCGCAAATTTAACCATTTGGCGACTGAAATGGACAACACCGTGGTGCTGTGCATTTCCGCTGACCTGCCGTTTGCCCAGTCCCGTTTCTGCGGTGCAGAAGGTCTGAGCAATGTCATCACCCTTTCTACACTGCGTAGCCAGGATTTTGTCGAAAACTACGGCGTTGGGATCGCAGAAGGCGCTCTGAAAGGCCTGACCGCGCGTGCGGTACTGGTCATCGATGAAAACGACACCGTTGTTTTCAGTGAACTGGTTAACGAGATCACCAACGAACCGGATTACACCGCAGCGCTGGAAGTCTTAAAAGCGTAAGCGAAAAAAAAGCCTCCATCTGGAGGCTTTTACTTTTATGACTCGTCTGTTTTCTTCTGATTCAAACCGTATTCACGCAGCTTATTGGCGATAGCCGTATGCGAAACACCTAATCGCTTCGCCAGTTTACGCGTGCTGGGATAGTTACGATAAAGCTGGGTCAGCACTGAGCGTTCAAAACGACTGGTAATATCGTCCAGCGATCCTTCCATCGCTTCTTCGCCAACCGCCAGGGTTCCGGCATCATAATCTGGCAGCAGGACATCCTGAGGGCGTAATTCATACCCTTCAAGCTGGGTCAGTGCCCGATAGACCGCATTCTTCAGCTGCCTGATATTACCCGGCCAGTTATAGCGCGTCAGCATTGTACCCAAATCGGCGGAGAGCTTCGGACGCGGCACCCCCTGCTCGTCGGCAAAACGCGCCACGAACAGTTCGGTGAGCGGCATAATGTCTTGTGGACAATCGCGTAGCGGCGGAATATTCAGCGTCAGCACGTTCAGGCGATAATAGAGATCCTCGCGGAACACCCCTTTCTGAACCAATTCAACAAGATTCTTCTGCGTGGCGCAAATCACACGGACATCAACATGCACCTCATGATCTTCCCCCACGCGGCGGAACGTCCCGTCATTCAGGAAGCGCAGCAGTTTAGCCTGCATACGCGGTGACATTTCACCAATTTCATCCAGGAGAACGGAACCGCCGGTGGCCTGCTCGAAGAAGCCTTTTTTCCCCTCAGGGGCATGACCGAAAAGCTCGCTTTCGACCGCGTCTTCGGGAATGGATGCGCAGTTTAACGCCAGATAGGGTTTCGCCGCTCGCGGGCTGGCCGTGTGAACGGCATGGGCCAGCAGATCCTTGCCGGTTCCTGTCTCGCCAGTAATGAGCAGCGGCGCGGTGAGATTCGCCAGCTTGCGCGCCTGATCGACCACGTGTCGCATCTTCGGACTCACCGCAATCATCTGGCTAAATGCCCCCACATCCTGATTGGAAAGATTCTGCAACTGTCGGCCCATACGAATGGTAGATCGCAGCATGATCACCGCACCGGTGAGTACTGCAGCGTCGTTCTCGCCCTGCAAATGAACCGGCGTGATTTCCATCAGGAAATTTTGGCCGTTGATAACGACGTGTTCGCTTAGCGTGCTCTGCGGATTGCTGTCGAGCCAACGCTGAAAATTGAATCCCGTAATCAGCTGCGAAGCAAGATGGTTGCTGAGCTTTTCCTGGCTCTGGCCGAAAAGCTGACAGCTCGCCAGGTTGGTACGCTCAACTTTGCCTTTCAAATCCAATGATAAAAAGGGCTCGGGCATCGCTTCGAGCAGCGCGCTCAGCGCCAAATGTTCACGCTCAGATGGCATCCACGGCACGGTACGCACATCCGTAACGCCAGCGATACGCCGGATTTCTGCCATCAGGCTGCTAAAGGTATTGAATTCGATTTCGGCAAAATTGAGATAAATTCGTCCAATGGGATCGATGTCGATGCCGCGTAAATCAATGTCACGCAAAACAAGGAGATCGAGTAACTCGCGGGTCAGACCGATACGGTCCTGACAGAACACTTCCAGACGCATGGGAAATTCACTCTCTAAGCCAGTAGCTTTAAATAATAAGTCAGATATCGTCTGGCTGGAAGCTCGCTGTCAACAAATATTGACAGCGAGGTGTTTTTTTAGGCGTTTTACTGCGGCTTTTTGCTCAATGTCTCTTTCAACTGCCCGATCAGTTCACGACGGAAATCCCCAAGCCTCGGTTTGTCATCATTTAGCCAGGGTAACGGACGACACAACTCCATCGCCTTAATCCCTAATCGCGCAGTCAGCAGCCCCGCACCAATCCCTTGAGCTGCTCGAGTGGATAATCGCGCAGCCAGGTCCTGGGACATCCAGTCCATCCCAACTTCTCGTACCAGCTCACTGGCTCCGGCAAAGGCCATGTTCAGCAGCACCAGACGGAACAGGCGCAAGCGACTGTAATATCCGAGTTCAATACCGTAAAGCGTCGCAATGCGGTTAATAAGTCGCAGATTTCGCCACGCGATAAAAGCCATATCCACCAGCGCCAGAGGGCTAACGGCGATCATCAACGTGGATTCCGCCGCAGACCGGCTGATCTCCCGGCGAGCCTGGGAATCAAGAACCGGCTGGACGATAGAGGCGTAGAGCGAGACGATTTCGCGATCGCTCTGCGTTTCATGAATTGCGGCATACCAACGCTGAAGAGCGGGATGAGACTGATCAATGCCCGCCTGGCTCGCCAGTTTTTCACAAAAGACGCGCCCCTTCCCGGTCGCATGGCTGTGTAATAAATCACGCGCCTCATCACGCTCATGCGCGCGCTGACGTAAACGCCACAGGCGACGCCATTCTGTCGCGACCGAACCAACACCCGCACCGATGATAAGCGCCCCGGCGGCACAACCGCCCAAAGCCACCCAGTCCTGCGTTTGCCACGCATTCATGGTCCACTGAACGCCCTGGCCGACAACGCTGATGCCGAATAACGTCAGCCCTGCCGTGACCATTTTTCGCCATAAGCTGCGTTTTGGGCGAAGCGCTGCTTCCACGACAGCCTCTGCGGGTCCTTCATCAGACAGCAACTCTTCCGCCACGGCTGGCGCAAAGTTTTCGGCTTGCGGCCCGCTAAACGCCTGAGCCGCTTTAAAGGCTTCGGCCCGCTCCTGCTCCAGCGTGCCGGGAAAATCAATACGGGGCTTTAGGGGTTCCGTCATCGCAATTTATCTCCAATCAAAAACTCCAGCGCCGCATCCAGGCGAATGTGCGGCAACGGCTGGTCAACATTCATTATTTGTGGGCGGAACGCTTCAAACTGAAAACCCTGGTTTTGCCAGAAGGCTTGTCCCGGAAGACGCGCAGGGACTTCACCGGGATAAACCGTTAACGGTTCACCGTCGCTCAGACGGTTGCCGCGCAGCGCCGGGATTTTTTCGCCATTGACGTCAATCAGCCCACTCTGCGTCGCCTGTACGGACGCCAGGCCCAGACAATCCATGCTGATTCCTTCAAACGCCGCATTTTGCCAGGCGTCCTGAACCAGCTGTTGCAGCAGCGCAACCATATTGGCATGTTGATCGACGGTCACATGATCGGCCTTGGTGGCAGCGAACAGCAATTTATCGATCACCGGCGAAAACAGTCGGCGAAATAACGTGCGCTGCCCGTAATGGAAGCTTTGCATCAACTGCGTGAGGGCCAGGCGCATATCGTTAAAGGCATGCGGCCCGCTGTTAAGCGGTTGTAGGCAATCCACTAGCACAATCTGGCGATCAAATTTGAGGAAGTGATTTTTGTAGAACCCCTTCACCACTTTCTCGCAGTAATAGTTGAAACGCTCGCGAAGCATGCCGACGTTGGTGTTTTTATCGGCCATCGCCAGCTTTGATTCCCCCCAGGCATCAACATCAGGCCATGGGAAAAATTGCAGTGCAGGCGCCCCGGCCATTTCACCCGGCAGAACAAAACGCCCCGGCTGAATGAAATGCAGCCCCTCTTTTTTGCACTGGTGGAGATAGTCGGTCCAGGCTTGCGCGATCGCGGCCAGCCGATTCTCATCTGCAGGCGCCAATGGATCCAGCCCGGCGCACAGTTCCTGCCATTTTAGAGACCACTCCGCACGTTGGCCTTGTAACAACCCCGTCATCTGGCGAGACCAGCTCAGGTAATCCTGCGCCAGCATCGGTAAATCAAGTAGCCATTCGCCGGGATAATCGACGATTTCAAGATAGAGCGTCGAGGTGTCCTTGAAATGGCGGAGCAAAGAATCATTCGAGCGGAACCGCAGCGCCAGACGAATTTCGCTCACACCACGCGTGGGGGTCGGCCATGAAGGCGGCGTGCCATAAAGCTGCGCCAGCCCTTCATCATAGGTGAAACGCGGGATGCCAAAATCACGCTGTGGTACGCGTTTTACGCCGAGTAAACGTTCCTCGCGCGCAGCACTCAGCAAGGGCAGACGAGCTCCGGTATGCAGATTGAGTAACTGATTAACCATCGCCGTAATAAATGCGGTTTTGCCGCTGCGGCTCAAGCCCGTGACCGCCAGGCGCAAATGGCGATCAACGCCTCTGTTAACCAGTGAATTCAATTCATTTTTAAATCTCTTCATCGCCATCCTGTTTTGCCCCGAAGACTGTCGATATTGACTTCAGAATACAATAAATTGGGGCAGATCGTTGATTTTCAATTCAATCTGACTGTCATTCCCCTTTTTTCTGCCGTAATATAATAAAATTCCCGCTACGATGGAGTTGTCAGGTGTATGTCACCCACAATTTATGATATTGCACGTGTTGCCGGCGTCTCAAAATCAACCGTGTCCCGTGTTCTTAACAAACAAACGAATATCTCTCCTGAAGCACAAGAGAAAGTGCTAAAAGCAATCGATGAATTAAATTATCAACCCAACAAGCTCGCCCGCGCCCTCACGACATCGGGCTTCGATGCGATCATGGTTATTTCCACCCGTTCGACCAAAACAACAGCCGGTAATCCATTCTTCTCAGATGTTCTTCACGCGATAACCGCAAAAGCAGAACAAGAAGGCTTTGACGTTATTTTACAGACTTCCAAAAACAGTGAAGATGATTTACAGAAATGTGAAAGTAAAATTAAACAGAAAATGGTGAAAGGCATTATTATGCTGAGTTCACCCGCCAATGAAGCATTTTTCCCAAGACTCGATGCGCATGGAATTCCGGTTGTGGTTATTGGCAAAGTTGAAGGTGACTTTACGAATATTTTTTCAGTAGATACGGATAACTTCCATGACAGCATGATGTTAACCGAAAAATTTATTAAACAAGGCTATCGTGATATCGCCTGCCTGCACGCTCCGCTTGAATATCTCGTCTCAATTGATCGGCTGGCGGGTTATAAAACCTGCCTTGAGAATAATCATATTGCGTTCAATTCTGATTGGGTTGTAGACGGTGGTTATACGCATGAAAGTGCGCTGGATGCCGCCTGTAAATTACTTTCCGCTGCACATCCTCCTCGCGCTGTATTTGCCACAGACAGTATGAAATTACTGGCGCTATATCGCGCTGCGGATGAGTTAAATCTGATGATACCTGAACAACTTGTTGTTGCCGGATACACCGATCCCATGCTGTCACTGATTTTGACACCTGCCCCAAGTGGTTTTGATATCCCGACGCGAAAGCTTGGTGAAGAAAGCTGCGATGTATTATTTAAACGGATCGCGGGCAAACCCGCACCACAGCGAGTCATCGTAGAAACCCATTTCACCCAGACTGCCTCTGTAGCCTGAATCCAGGGGCATATTGCCCCTGGGAAAGCACACCTAAAATGCGTAATTCACGCCGACGCCAGCATAGTGGAATCGGTCGTTTTTACCTTCATCATGGTTTTGCCATTCGTAGGCATATTCCAGCGTCATTGAGAGGCCGTTGGCAAAATCATACGCATACAGCATGCCCAAACGATTAAAGTCATGTCCTTCACGTTCAGGATCGTCTTGCCAGTCCCAATTTGACCAGCGATCCAACCCAATGCGGGTGTAGGGCGTCAATGTGGTTTGCCCCAATGCAATAGGCAGATAAGCACGAATTTCCTGGGTGGAGAATTCCCCATTATTACGACCACCGTCAATATTAAAGCCGCGTTCTAAATAGTAATTTGTTTTAAAAGAAAACGTTTTATTAATCGTCCAGGTAAATCCTGTTTCAGTCTCAACACGACTATCAGAATAGCCTGTCTTTTCGAGATCGTTTGCAAACTGATACATTGCGAACCAACCGTTAAAGCGCCAGTTATCACTCAGTTTGAGATCCCAGTCAGGTTGGATTTTGTAGCGTTGCATATTTGCACTACCGTCTTTTGCACCATGCTCATCTTTAAAATGATAACCATAATTGCGAAATCCACCTGTCAAACCAAGCGTAAAGTCGTCACTGCCAATGAAGCGATAGCGTAACTCGAATTCCGGACGATCAAAATAGGTCCCTCGAGTCATGCTACTGTAATCAACGGGTCCTTCCTGATACATAGCAAGTGAGACCGTCCAGGCATCGTAGGTGGCATTAAACCAAACGGAAGGCTCATATAAACCATCTTTATCATCACCCTGTCCTTCGACATTTTCGATTTCATACATCGCGCCAATATTAAAATCCCATTTTTTAACGGCCTCTGATGCCTGGGCGTTCATCATTCCTGCGCATAATAAAAGCGCAGCATTTCTCAGTATAGTACTCATCAATATATTCCTTTATAAAATAAGAACGACAAAATCTGGAAATACTTTCCAGTCACTGACTATTTTTATCTTATGGCAATTTCTGTATCAGCATCGAAGAAATGGCTTTTATCCATTTCAAACTGAATTGCCAGATTATCCCCAGAACGATAATCCTGTATTGTGCCTGCGCGAAGCACTAACTCGTTACCTCCGACATTGGCATAAAGCATAAACTCCGCGCCTGTGAGCTCGGCCACGCTCACTTTCGCATGTATAACGGTTGCGCACTCTTGCGCGGTTATTATATTTTCAGGCCGAATACCTAACACGACAGCTTTTCGCTGATAGCCCATCATATTAAGCGTCATGAGTTTTTCTTGGGGTATTTCGAGGCGCAACGTTTCGGTGACGAAATAGTCGCCATCTATTGCACCACGAATAAAGTTCATGGCTGGCGAGCCAATAAACCCTGCAACAAACATATTGGCCGGTTCGTTATACACCTCCTTTGGTGCCCCCACCTGCTGAATAATCCCGTCCTTCATAATCACGATACGTGTCGCCATCGTCATGGCTTCGGTCTGATCGTGCGTCACGTAAATCATGGTGGTATTCAGTTTCTGATGAAGCTTGCTAATTTCTGCCCGCATCTGCACGCGTAGCTTCGCGTCAAGGTTTGACAGCGGCTCATCCATCAGAAACACGCCCGCTTCCCGCACGATGGCACGACCCAGTGCCACACGCTGGCGCTGACCACCAGAAAGCGCGCCCGGCTTGCGCTTCAGATAGTCACGTAGTCCCAGTATTTGCGCGGCCCAGCTGACGCGCTCCTCAATCACTTTCGGCACGATCTTTTGCATTTTGAGGCCAAACGCCATGTTGTCGTAAACCGTCATGTGCGGGTACAGCGCGTAGTTCTGAAAAACCATGGCGATATCACGCGCCTTAGCGGGAACATCATTCATCACCACATCCCCGATCGTCAGTTCGCCTGCGCTAATCTCTTCGAGACCGGCAATCATGCGTAACGTTGTGGATTTTCCGCAGCCTGATGGCCCGACAAAAACGATAAATTCTTTGTCAGCAATTTCGAGGCAAAAATCCTTCACCACATGAACCTGGTTATCATAGATTTTGTGGATATGTTTTAGAGATAGCTGAGCCATTTGGTCCCCTTATAAGCACACATGTGGGCCACGTTTCGCGTCCCAGAAATCGGACAAACGCTGCCAGGTCAATTCATCCGTTGAAGAGAGTTTTAAACCGGCATCGGTGAGATCATCTCCGATGCCGACAGAGAGCATTCCAGCGGCATTGATGGCCTCAATGCCCGCCTGTGCGTCTTCAATACCCATTGCCTGTGCCGGACTGATATCTAAACCCCGACAAGCTGAGAGAAAGATCTCTGGATGGGGTTTCGAGTGCTGGATGAGTGAAGCATCCGCGCAAAAATCAAAAGCATGAGTAATGCCAAGCGATGCAAGAATCGCCGGGGCATTGAGCGATACGGAGGCCAGCCCAATGCGCACATTGGCGGCCCGTATATCGGCAAGAATTCGTGCAATTCCCGGTAAAAGAGAACCGCTGTTTAGCCCGCGTAGAGACTGCACATAGAGCTCATTTTTGGCCAACGCCAGTCGATAGCACTCCTCGTGGCTAAAGGTATTTTCCAGCCCGCCATGACGCAAAATTCGCTTTAGCGAATCCATACGGCTGATTCCCTTTAGTCCAGCGTTAAAGCTTTCATCAATCGTGATACCTATTCTTGCCGCCACTTCCCGCCATGCAAGGAAGTGCAGGTGAGCCGTATCGGTTATGACCCCATCCAAATCAAAAATGATGGCCTTGAGCATCATGCCTCCCCGCGAGTGGTAGCGGTCCCATGAGCGGCTAAATAAAAGTCATCCACTGTGAACGTATGGCTATCTAAAATCGTCAACGTTTTGCCCCACACCGTCAGCGTGACGGGTTCGGTTGTGTTAACCATCAGAGTTTGATTTTCAACAATGATATTCAGATGGGCAGTCCGCCATTTAAGGGGGAATTGCAGCCGTTGCCATTGGCCTGGCAAACGCGGTGAAAGATGCAATTCACCATCAACGATCGTTACCCCAGCGAATCCCTGAATAACGCCTGACCAGATAGCGCCTGTTGCCGCAGCATGTATGCCGTCATCAGAGCTATGCGCATCACCGCCTAAATCAATGGCCGCGCCCTCTCGCCAGAACTGATAAGCGCTGGCGACTTCCCCGCTGCGGGCAGCCACAATGCCATGGACCGACTGACTCAGTGAAGAATCGTGAATAGTCAGGGGCTCGTAATAAGCCAGATTCGCCAAACATTGTGAGTGCGTAAACTTCTCAGGCAGCAAATAGGTGAGCATGACAACATCTGCCTGTTTAAGGATTTGCATCTCATTGACTTCCGTGCGCGAGTAGTCGAGCAAAATGGTTTGCTTGCCTGCTGTGTGTTTATAGCGACTCAGATTAATTGCAGGCTTGCTCATGAACGTATCGTCCTGCGGAATGACACCGGCTTGATTTGACGCAGGCAGCCACAATCTTTCCAGGAAGTTCTGTGCCGCCTGCTCGAATCGTTCATCTTTGCGTTCAAAATGACGCATTAGCTGCAGCGCATGTGCGACGTTATGCCATGCCATATAATTGGTATAGGCATTGTTATTCACGTGTTCGGTATATTCATCGGGCCCGATAACATCATGAATTTCCAGACGACCGTTAATGTCGATCGCGCGAGCAATCCAGAAGGTCGCGGTTTCGATAAGAAGCGTGAGTCCTTCGTTGCGCATGAAAGCGCTGTCGTGAGTGGCTTGCCAGTAAGCCACTACCGCCCAGGCGATATCCGCCACGATATGGTGTTCCGCCAGAGCAGAGGCCACTTTCTGCCTGACACCGGTTCTGATGTTGATAGCCGCAAACTCAGGCGTCTCTTCCTGCCCGTTGCTGGCACTTTCCCAGGGGAACAGTGCACCGGACAATCCATTACAGCGTGCTTTTTCACGCGCTCCGGATAGATTTAGCCAGCGGTATCGCAGTAAATGACGCGCGTTTTGTGGAGAAGTAAACAGATAGAACGGCATCAGGAATATCTCGGTATCCCAGAAAATATGCCCTTTGTATCCTTCTCCAGTCAGGCCCTTAGCCCCGATGCTGCACCGTTCATCCTGTGCTGGCATCATGGTATTCAGGTGCCACACCGCGTAATCCAGTGCGAGCTGGTCCTCTGGATGTTTAGAGCACACCGTGACGCGACTGGCTTGCCAGAGATTTTCCCAGGCACAGGCCGTCATTTCCAATAATGCGTCATATCCTTTGGCCGCATGTGCCGTCAGATCGCGCAGATTGTTTCGCGCAAATGACGCCTGCGAGAGTGTTTTATCGCTTCGGTGCGTGACCCAAACTATTTTCTCAAATGTAACCTTTTGCCCCTCTTCGACCTCAAAAGAGTGATGGCAATTTAACCGCCGGTTTTTCGCTGTAAACCAGCTTTCACTTTCTGTATCCAACTGACAGCGTGCCGAGATGACCACTTCCGCTGCGCGATCCTGAGTTTCATACACGCCCTGAATATATTGCTGATCGAACACCCGAACTGAGACCTCATCCAGATGCTGTCTGCCACTATTCGTTTGCGTCGCGTCAATCCCCGTCGATAGACGCATCTGCGCTGAGCCATCAAGCGGGGTGACGGAAAATTGCAACGCAATAAGTGACAGCTGATCCATCGAGACAAAGCGGCGGCTGCTAATCCGATATCTTTTCCCTTTTGATGAGCGCCAGACTACGCTGCGACGGAGTTCACCACTAGCAAATGCCAGCTCCCGCTCCCATCGCAAAACTTCCCCACTTACCAGCGTAAAATTCTCGCCATCGAGATACAGTTCGAGACCTAAAACATCGGGCAAATTCACCAGTTCATTTGTCTCATTGCGCCCCGCACGATGATACAACCCCGCCAGATACATACCTCGCGTTTGCTGCGTGTAATGCTCTTCGTGGGTGGCACGTACACCGAGATAGCCGTTGCCACAGCACATAATTGAGGCGTATTTGTTGAGCCTTTCTGGGTCAAATGTTGATTCGTTGAGAACGGAAAGGTTTAGCATAACGCCACCCTCTCCCGTTTTTCCGATGACTCATACAGCGCCGCGACCAGCTGTTGAATAACCAGTCCCTGCTCCGCATCGGCGATCATGACGGGTTCCCCCTGAACATGACGAACAAACGCATCCATGCTGCGAATATGCCGCTGCTCATCAGCTTCATCGCGTTGGAGAAGAGTGTGCAGTTCTCCGCCAACATCGTTATAAATATGTGCCGGGAACAGTGTCGCCCCTGCTTTATCACCGCAGAAGGAGACATTCATGATCGATTGCTCACGAATATTGAGCGCAAACGAGGTCTCGAGGCGCAGTATCCCGCCGTTGCAGAACTCAATCGTGCCGAAAAGTGCATCTTCTACGGTATAGGTTTTGGGATCCCATTCCCCAAACTGACCGCTGCTCTTCGTTGTTCCCAGCCGTTGAAAGCTGTGTGCCGTGACGTATTTCACTTTCGGAAATCCCAGGACATACATCGCGGCATCCAGCATGTGAATACCGATATCAATCAGCGGCCCCCCCCCCTGTAAGGCTTTGTTCGTGAAAACACCCCAGCCGGGGACACCGCAACGTCTCAATGCCAGGGCATTGGTGACATAAATCTCACCGAATGTGCCGCTCTGCACCGCATTACGCAGTAATTGCGTATCCTGTGCGAAACGATGATGAAAATCATACGCCAGCACTTTTCCCGCTTTTCGAGCAGCCAGACGCATTTCATCAGCCTGTTTGGGATTCACGGCGGGGGGTTTTTCGCACATCACATGACAGCCTGCCTCCAGGGCTGCCATGACGTGCTCAAAGTGAAAGCGGTTCGGCGAGCAAACGCTAACGATGTCTGGCGTCGCCTCACGCAACAGGGTTTGTAGATCTTGATATGCCTTTTTTATTCCATGCCGATTAGCAAACGCCTTCGCGTGATCCAGGTGGCTGTCCAGGACAGCCACCATTTGCAGATCGTTTCGCGTGGCGTAATACGAGGCATGCACTTTATCGGCAACTTGCCCGGCACCGATAATGGCGACGCGCAGCGGCGAAGGTGTTAAAGCACTCATCACGCTCGCCATCCTTAGCAATCGCGTAAATAGTTCAATGAATCTTGATACGCCTGCGCCGGGTTTCCGGCGCGAACGCGACACTCATAAACCACAAAGCCCTGATAATTATCCGCCCGTAACTGGGTGAATAACGTTGCGAAATCGAGGGCTCCACTGCCTGGCTGATAACGATGATTGTCGGCAATGTGCACATGACCAAGCAGATCCCTGTGGGTATGTAGCGCTTCAGTCAATGAATCTTCTTCGATATTCATATGATAGAAATCACCGATGATTTTGACATGTCTGAGATCATTCTCTTCGATGTAACGGCGCGCATCAGCCAGGGTATTGATCATATGATCCTGGTAGCGGTTCAGCGGCTCAAGGTAAACGGTTGTTCCAGTCCGGGCCGCTACCGCATCCAGCCAACGCAGTGAAGCGCTCACTGCTTTACGATCGCCTTCAAGACTGCGTGGAGAAGTCATTGGAGGTAGTCGAAACGTAAACATACCCCAGGCCGCTGGGACAACAATCCCCTTACCTCCCACTTCACTCAGCGCTTGCAGAATCCGTTCGATTTGCTGTAAGCCATTCAGGCGACGTTCTTCTATGAAATCACCGATCCACCCTTCGTAACCGCCACATGCCGTTGTTACCGGCAGGCCAGTTGCTTTTATTGCGGCTTTGACTTCAGCCAGATTCTCCACCAGCAACTTGCCATCAATTTCATAACCATCAAAACCCATTGCTTTGATGTATTTGAATTTTTCAAGAATCGTTGTTGGAAAAAATGCCTGGTTTTGCGTTGCAATTTTCATTTTCAGCTCTCCATAGCTTAAAAAGTGACGCCCATTTTGATGCTCAGCTCGGGGTGTTGATCAACATACTTCATGTAGCTTTCTGCACTGGTCTCAAAACTGACCACCGGATCGATAAAATCTTCGCAGTTGAGATAGCCGTTCATCAGCAATTCCCAACATGTTTCTTCAATGCGCTTGCGGCTCCAGCGCGGATAGTCAGGATTTGGCTCACTACAGGCGCGAGAAAAAACGATCTTCGCGTTGTTGAAATGGGCTTCACGCCCCAGGTTGAAACCTTCAGAGAAGGGTTTAGCGAAGGCGACGTAAGAGATTGTTCCACCATAGGCGAGTCCGCGTAACGCCGATTGCAGCGCATCGGCGAAACCGCTGGTTTCGATAATGACATCAGCGCCCTGCTTGCCAGTCAGCTGTTTAATCTCCTGCCCCACGTCTCTGCCTATTGGATTTATGCAGAAGTCAGCACCATGACGACGGGCAATGAAGCTGCGGTGTTCGATAGGATCGACACCAATCACAATCGACGCCCCGGCTTTTTTTGCCAGTTGGATCGCTATTTGGCCTATCGCCCCTAATCCCACCACCACGACAAAATCACCGACGCGCACATTGGCATCGCGCACGCCGCTCATCGCGAATTGTGCCGGGTCGTAGCAGACCGCATTTTTCCACGAGGCGCCCTCTGGCATTTTGCGCAATTTGTAATTGTTAACGGCGTTGACAATCACCGTCTCCTGCAACGGGCCATAGCAGCAGACTGAATCACCACGTTGATACTCAGTAACCTCGTCACCGCACTCAATGATTTCACCGACGATCATGTTGCCCAACTGGAATTTGCCAAACTCTATTCCGCGAGCGGAACCCTCAGCGCGAGGCGCAAACATTTGCCATTCGGTATTGAACTCCTCATCGATAAACGGGCTTGCAGCGCGAAAATCGACCACTTCCGTGCCATGTTTTGGCGCACCGAAACGAGCTCTAATTTTGACTTCATTCGCTGCGACTGCGCGATCCTCATAGGGCATGAGCATTGCCACGCGGGGCGCTGTTGCGACTAACTTTTTCATCACTGACTCCTTGTTAAAAATGACCGTCCTTAGCCCTTTACGCCACCGGCGGTCAAACCACTTTTAATGAAACGTTCGGAAAGCGCATACATGATGACAACCGGCAATGCCGTCACCAGCGATGCTGCCATCATCCGTCCCCAGATATAGTCTGGGGTGCTGAAGAGCGTGTTAAGCCCTACCGGCAACGTAAAGTTGCTGGCACTTGAGAGGAAAATTGATGCAAAGAGATAGTCGTTCCACGCCACCATGAAACAATACACAAACACCGATACCAGCCCGGAGATGGCGAGTGGAACCGTAATACGGAAGATGATTTGTAAACGGTTTAAACCGTCCATCATGGCAGCTTCTTCGATCTCGTCTGGAATGGTGTCGAAGTAGCTTTTGAGCATGAAAACCGCAGTGGGTAAGGTTTGCGTGACCATTGTCATAACCAGCGCCATTTCCGTGTCGTAAATACCGAGGGCGGTAATGATTTTGAACAGCGGTACCACCAGCAAGATACCCGAGAACATGTACACGGTATAAAAACTGGCATTAATGGTCATACGCCCTTTGAAGCGAAGTTTTGAGAGTGCATAGGCACCCAGCGTTCCCAAAAAAACGGCGATCGCGGATGAACTCAACGAAACCACTAAACTGTTTCTGAAATAATCCACAAACGGGAAAATCATAGGATTAAAAATGTCGACGTAATGTTGCAGCGTCCATGCCTGCGGCAGAATCGTCGGGTGTAACGAGATAGCCTCTTTCGCACTCTTGAACGACGTCATCAACATGACGAAAAACGGGAATAACGTCACGACCAGAAAGAGCACCAGCCCGGCATAAAATCCGATACGGTTTAATACGCGTTTATTTGTTGCCATGGAGATTTACCCTTTTTCTGGTCAACAGAATGACGGCGAAAATAATCACAAATAGCACCACCGAAATAGCAGCGGCTTTTCCAAGGTCGTTGAAAGCAAAAGCCGTTTTGTAGAGATAAACACCCAAAATATCGACGCGGGTTGTCAGGAGATAGACATCTGCAAACATGTAGAACATCCAGATGGTTCGTAGCGTTATCACTGTTGCCAGTACGGGCATAATGGCGGGCAGCGTCACTATCCGAAATCGCTGCCATGCGCTCGCACCATCCATTTCTGCCGCTTCATAAAGGGACTTGTCGATGGTCTGTAAAATCGCCAGGAAAGAGATAAATGCGTACGGGAAATAGCGCCATATCGCGAACAGCACCACCAACACAAAACTGCTGCCCGAATTGTCAAACCACAACGGGGCATGGTCGTACAGATGCAACATGTCAACGCCGAGATAATTCACGATGCCGTAGCCATTGTTGAACATGTATTTCCACGCAAAAACGAGCGATATCGACGGCGTTACGTATGAAAGGATCATCAACGAACGCGCTGTTTTACGCAGCCGAAACTCACGGTTAAAGAAAATCGCAACGGTAAGTCCCAGTCCCGTACTCCCTGTTACCACCCACGCCGTATACCAGAAAGTCATCCACAATGAATGCCAGAACGCGGGATCGCTCAAGATGCGAATATAGTTACTGAACCCCACAAACGTTGCGTTGACACGCGGGTTAAGCGGTAATCGTAAAA